>NZ_JBFXGV010000004.1:0-141299 GCF_050177655.1 Paenirhodobacter sp. | reverse complement strand
CTGCAAGTCCGCATCGCTGTGCTGAATGGCTACACCGCGCTTGGCATACCCGTCACAGTGGCCGTAGGATAAGTCCGTCCGGGGAAAGGGGAACTCCGCTCAGAACCTGATTTATGCAACAAGGCCAACGGGCGCGACAAATGCCTCGAGGCGCTGACGCAATACACCCAGACGAAATCGGTCTGGATCGAGTTGAGCTGAACGACCGGGGGCGGCCCGCGCGCCGCCCCCTTCCCTGACGAACGGAAGACCATGAAACTCTGCATTCTCGAGGCGGACCGCCCCGCCGAAGACTTCCAGCCCGCGCACGGCACCTATGCCGGGATGTTCGAGCGCTGGCTCACCCCCGAACTGCCCGGCGTGGAATTCTCCCGCGTCTGGGTGCGCGGCGGCGCCCCCCTGCCCGAAGACCCCGCCGCCTTCGACGCCTATCTGGTGACCGGCTCGCGCTGCGGCGCCTATGAGGACCACCCCTGGATTCCCCCGCTCGAGGCCTTCCTGCGCGCCGTGGCCGCCGCGCGCCGCCCCCTCGCCGGGGTCTGCTTCGGGCATCAGATCATGGCCCAGGCCTTCGGCGGCAAGGTCGAGAAATCGCCCGCCGGCTGGGTCGTCGGCCGCCAGGACCACGCGACGAGCGCCGCGGGCGCCGCGCTTTTCGACGCGCCCAGGCTCTCCGCGCTCTCCTTCCACCAGGACCAGGTGACCGAACTGCCCCCCGGCGCGGAGCGGCTGCTCGCGAACGACGCCTCCCCCAACGGCGGGCTGATCTATCGCGATTTCCCCGCGATCTCGGTGCAGTTCCACCCGGAATTCGCCCCCGCCTATATCCGCGACCTGCTCCTCGCGGCGAGTGGCATCCGCGTGCCCGAACCGCTCGCCCAGGCCGCGCTCGAGTCCCTCTCCGGGCCGACCGACGGCGCCCGGATCGCGCGCGGCTTCGCCCGGTTCCTCTCCGGCGCGGCGGCATGAAGCTTCACCAGCAGGTCACGATCCGCCAGACCCTCGGGCTGCGTCTCAGCCTCGATCTGAAACGCGCGATCGGCCTGCTGGAACTCTCCAATCTCGAGCTTGCGCAAAGCCTGCGCGCCGCGGCCGCGGAAAACCCCTGGCTGCGGCTACGCAGCCCGCGCGGGGTTGCCGCGCCGCCCGAGGCCCCCGTCGCCGCCGAGGGCCCCTCGCTGATCGCCCATGTGCTCGAACGGCTGCCGCATCTCGTGGCGCGCAAGACCGACCGGGCGCTGGCGCTGGCGCTCACCGAAGCGCTCGATCCCACGGGCTTCCTGCCCGCCGATCTTACCCCGATCGCGTCGCGACTTGGCGCGCGCGAGGCCGATCTCGCCCGGGTGCTCGTGGCGCTGCAACGGATCGAGCCGCGCGGCCTTTTCGCGCGCTCGCTCGCCGAATGCCTCGCGCTGCAACTCGCCGAGGAGGGCGGCCCCGACCCGGTCACCGCCCGCGCGCTCGACGCCCTGCCCGCGCTCGCCGAGGGCGGCCCCGCCGCGCTCGCCCGCCGCGCGGGCCTCACCGAGGCCGAGGTCGCAAGCGCGCTCGCCCGGCTGCGCGATCTCGATCCGCGCCCCGCCGCGCGTTTTGCCCGGGCCCCGGCGCAAACCCGCATCGCCGATCTGGTCTTCGCCCCCGGCGCCGCGGGATGGGAGGCGCAGCTCAACCCCGAGACCCTGCCCGAGCTGAGCCTCGCGCCGCTCGCCCCCCCGCCGCGGGGCTCGGCGCTGGCCAAGGAACGGCAGGCCGCGCGCGGGCTGATCGGCGCGCTCGAACGGCGCAACCGCGCGCTGCTCGCGCTGGGCGCGGTGATCGCGCGCGAACAGGCCGGGTTTCTCGAGACCGGCGCCGCCGCGCAAAGGGTGCTGACCCGCCGCGCCGCCGCCGCCGCGATCGGGATGCACGAAAGCTCGGTGAGCCGGCTCGTCGCCTCGGCGAGCGCCGCGACGCCGCGCGGCACGCTGCCGCTTTCCGCCTTCTTCTGCCGCCCGACCACCCGGCCCGGTGGTGACGCGCCGCAGAGCGCCCCGCCCGCCGCCACCGCGCGGCTGCGCGCGCTGATCGCCGCCGAGCCCCCGGAGCGCCCGCTGAGCGACGCCGCCCTCGCCGAAACGCTCACCGCCGAGGGGATCGCGGTGACGCAGCGCGGCGTCGCCCGGTTGCGCGCCCGCGCCGGCATCCCGAACCGCACCGCCCGCCGCCCGCGCTGAGCGCCCCCCCCCTTGCCCTGCCGCGGCGCCTCCTGTTAGTGTTACGTTATAACGTTACAGGAATCGCCATGACCCAACGTCTCCCCGTCACCGTGCTTTCCGGCTTTCTCGGCGCCGGCAAGACCACGCTTCTGAACCACGTCCTCGCCAATCGCGCCGGCCTGCGCGTCGCGGTGATCGTCAACGACATGTCCGAGGTGAACATCGACGCCGATCTCGTGCGCGCGGGCAACACCCTGACCCGGGGCGAGGAAAAGCTCGTCGAGATGACCAACGGCTGCATCTGCTGCACGCTGCGCGACGACCTGCTGACCGAGGTGCGGCGGCTGGCCGAGGAGGGGCGCTTCGACTACCTGCTGATCGAATCGACCGGCGTGTCGGAGCCGCTCCCCGTCGCAGCCACCTTCGAGTTCCGCGACGATCAGGGCCGCGCGCTCGACGACATCGCGCGGCTCGACACGATGGTGACGGTGGTCGATGCGGCGAACCTCACCCGCGATTTCTCGGCGCAGGCTTTCCTCGCCGACCGCGGCGCGGCGCTCGGCCCCGAGGATGAACGCTCGCTGGTGCAGCTGCTCACCGAACAGATCGAATTCGCCGATGTGATCGTGCTGAACAAGGTCTCGGCGGCAAGCCCCGAGGCGCTGGTGACGGCGCGCGCGATCCTCCGCGCGCTCAACGCCGATGCGAAGATCGTCGAGACGGATTACGGCGCGGTCGATCCGCGCGAGATCCTCGGCACCGGGCGTTTCGATTTCGAGGCGGCGCATCGCCATCCGACCTGGGTGCAGGAGCTTTACGGTTTCGCCGATCACGTCCCCGAGGATGCCGAATATGGCATCACCTCCTTCGTCTATCGCGCCGAGCGGCCGTTCGACCCGGAAAAGCTTGCCGAATTCTTCGAAACGCCGCTGCCCGGCGTGATCCGCGCGAAGGGGCATTTCTGGATCGCCACGCGCCCCGACTGGGCGGGGGAGTTCTCGATGGCCGGCCCGATGATGGAGGTGAAGGGCCTCGGCCTGTGGTGGGCAGCGGTGCCACAGGAGCGCTGGCCCGAGGAGGCGCGCGCGCGGATGGCGGAGGCCTGCGCGCAGGAATTCGGCGACCGGCGGCAGGAGATGGTCTTCATCGGCCAGCTCGGCGCAATGAACCGCGCCCGGATCGAGGCGATGCTGGAGCGCGCCCTCGTGCCCGAGACCCGCTTCGACCCCGCGGCCTGGGAAGGGCTCGCCGATCCGTTCCCGCGCTGGGGCCGCGCCGCATGAGGCGCAACCTGCGCGCGGCGCTGCGCACGCGCCGGCGCGCCGCGCCGATGGCCGATTTCGACCGGCTGCCGGCGCCGGCCCGCGCCTGGGTGGCGCAGGCGGTGCTGCCCTGGTCGGCGGCCTCGGTCGCGCGAATCTGGGCGCGGGCGCTGCGCGAGACCGGCAGCGAGGCCGGTGCCCTCGCGCGGCTGGCCGAGGCCGAGGGCCGCACCCTCGCCCGCGAGGGCGCCGGCCTCAGCCGCGCAGCGGGTGGCGGCTGAGCAGGCGAAACTGCCCGGCCGCGTCCTCGCCGCACAGACAGAGCGCGTCGACGCGGAAGGGGCGCGGCAGATGCGGCGCGAAATGCGCCTCGGCCGCGGTGGCGAGCGCCTCCGCCTGCGCCGGATCTTCGACCTTGCCGGTCAGGGTCAAATGGCAGCGGAATTCGTCCAGAACACCGGGATAGCCGAAGGTATCGAGCAGCTCGACCTGCCTCCGGCTGAGCGTTTCAGGGTGGCGGCGGGCGCGATCCTCGGCGCTGAGCGGTGCGCGGAACGGCTCGAATTCGGTCACCACCCGGGCCGCGAGCATGGCCAGCGCGGCGGTCTCGCCTTCGGGCACAAGCGCGAGGAAATGGCCGATCCGCGCCAGCCGAAGGCCCGGAAACTCGAGCGGCGGCAGCGGCGCGGCAAAGGCGCCGAGCGCCTCGGCCAGTTCGTCCGCGACCCGCCCCGCGGCCAGGCGGAACGGCGGTTTCAGCGTGCCGTGGAAGCCGTAGCGCCGCGGCTCGGCGGTGAGCGCGGCAAGGTCGAGCCCCGGCACAGCAGGCTGCGCCACCGGCGCCCCCGCAGCGAGATCCCGGCCAAGCCAGTCGGCCGCGGCCCGGGCGAAGTCTCCCGGCGGCGGGGCGTAATAGATCGCGTAGCGTCGAATATCCTGCATGGCCCTGATATCGCATGGATTTGTAACGGTTCGATGTGGCGCATCGGGCGGGGGCCGCGCAATGCCAAAGCGCATTTTCCCGCGCCGGGACGCCATTTACCTCACGTTAGCCCCGATCGGCGATGCTGGGCCTGTCCCGCCCGAGAGGCCCGCGATGCTGACGCCGATTCCGCCCCCCGCCGGCCCCACCGGCCCCGCGACGCCCGCCGCGGCGCTGCGCCGGCTGGTGCAGGGGCTTGCGCTGCCGACGGGCACGGCGACCGGTCCGCCCGGCGCGATGCGCCCGGAGGCCGGTGCAGAGGCCGCGCTGAGGGCGGCGCTGGCGCAGGGCGCGCTACCGCTGCCCGGAGACGGCGCAAGGACGCCACAGGCCGCACAGGGCGCCCCTGCGGGCCCCGAGGCCCTGCCGCTGCCGGGAGCCGCACCGCAACAGATGGCCGCCACCGGCCCGCCGCCCACCAACTTGCCCCCGCCCCCGACCTCCGCCGATACGGCGGCAGGATCGCCGCAGCTCCAGCAGGGGGCGCTGCTTGCCGCGCAGATGCAACCCGGGGCCAGCGCCGCGGTGCAGAACCTGCTCGCCCAGATCGCGGCGCAGCGCGCGCTGCCCACCGCCGAGACCCCGCGCAGCCGCGAGGCGCCGCGCGATCCCGCGCTCCTGCCCGCGGCTCAGGGGCCGCCGCAGCCGCAACCGGGCGCCCTGCCCTTCGCGCCTTTCGTGCAGGCCGGCGCCGGAGCGGTGCAGGAGGGGGAGGAGATCGCCGCGGGAGAGGTATCGGAAAACGGCGCGCTCGACCCGCGGATGCGTTTCGTCGCGCTTCCCGCGCCGGCACAGCCGACGCCACCGCGCGCGGTGCTGCCCTGGGCGATCGCCGGCGCCGTCTTCGTCGCGCTTTTTGCACTGGCGCTGCTCAGCCGCTGAGCCCCGCGAAGGCCGCGGCCGAAACGCAAAAGGCCGCGCGATGCGCGGCCTTGCGGAACCGTCGGTCCGGCAAGATTACTTGATCTTGCCTTCCTTGTATTCGACATGCTTGCGCACGACCGGATCGTATTTGTTCACGGTCATCTTTTCGGTCATGGTACGGGCATTCTTCTTGGTCACATAGAAGTGCCCGGTGCCCGCCGTCGAGTTCAGACGGATCTTGATCGTCGTCGGCTTCGCCATTTTCGTTCTCCTAGAGTCGGGCGCCCGAACAGAGTGCCGCCCGCGAATTCCTTTGAAGCCCGCCTTTTACCGAGGCGCGGGCGGGAGTCAACCGCAAAGGCGGGGGCGCGCGCAAATTTCGCCCCCGATTTTCGCGAAACCGGCCTCAGGCGGCGGGCTTGCCCATCGCCGCATGGATCTCGGCGACCTTGGCCGGGTCGAGCCCCAGCGCCGAGGCGAGATTGGCGAGATATTGCCGCTCCGGATCGGTGTCGACGGTGATCGCCATCAGCGCGGCGGAATAGACCTGCGCCTTCGCGCTTTCGCCCGCGGCGGCGGCAAGCGCCGCGACGTCGATCGGCGCGTCGAGCTCGGCCTGCACGAAGGCCAGCTCCTCCTCCGAGGCGTCGCCGAGATGATCGAGGATCTTCTGGCGCTCCTCGGCGTCGATCTCGCCATCGGCCTTCGCCGCCTGGATCATCGCGCGGATCATCAGCTTCGCCTGCTCCTCGAGCATCGCATTCGCCGGCGTGCCATGGGTCACCGCGCCGATCATGTCGCCCAAGCCCTTCGCCCCCATCGAGGCGGCGCCGGTCATCGCCGTCATCATGTTGCCGATCCCGGCCTCCGTCGCCTCGGTCGCGGCGGCAGCCTGGGTGCCGAATTTCGCGAACATGTCGCGCACCGCTTCCTTGCCGCCGTGCATGCCCATCTTCTCGGCGAAATCCCCGATCTGATCGGCCGTGCCGCCGGGCTCGCCCGCGCCTTTCAGCGCCGTCTTCATGCCCTCGAGACCGCCCATCTGCTGGAATTTCTGCACGCCCTTCGCCGCAGCGAAACCGACGGCCAGCGTGGCCAATGTCTTCACGAAACTCATCATGCACCCCCTTTGGTCAGGTGTTCAGGATACTGCGCCGAATGTGACGGCGCGCCAACGGTTTTTGCCGAAACGGCAAAATCATGCTCAGATCGCGGCGAGGACGCGGGTGAAGATCTCCCGCACCTGCGCGGCGACGGCGCGCGCGCCCGGTTCCCCGACCGCCGCGAAGGAGGCGACGGGATCCACCGCCGAAACCTCGATCCCCGCGCCGGTGTCGCGCAGAATCACGTTGCAGGGCAGCATCGCGCCGATCCGCGGCGAAGCCTCGAGCGCGGCGAAGGCAAGGCCCGGGTTGCAGGCGCCGAGGATCTTGTAGGCGGCGAGATCGCGGCCGAGCTTGGCCTTCATCGTCGCGGCGACGTCGATCTCGGTCAACACGCCGAAGCCCTCGGCGGCGAGCGCGGCGCGGGTGCGCGCCTCGACCTCGGCGAAGGGGGCCTCGATCACGCGGTCGATGGTGAAACTCATCCGATCTCCTCCAACTGTGCTGCATCAGAGTTGGGGGCGGAGCGCCGCGGATCAACCCCCTGCCCCGCAGGGCGCGGAAATTTGCGCGGAGGATCTGTAAGCCGGATTTTGTCCGGGGGCCGAGGCCCCCTGGATGACCATTCCTCTGGCCCTGCGGTTGCCCGCAGGATCTAGCCGCCAACCCGGACCGCTCGGGGCGAAGCTCCCCTGCCCTCGGCCTTGCGACACGGGGCGCGCGATCCCTATTCGGCGTTGCTCCCGGTGGGGCTTGCCGTGCCGGTCCTGTTGCCAGTCCCGCGGTGGGCTTTTACCCCACCGTTTCACCCTTGCCGCAGCGGACTGCGGCGGTCTCTTCTCTGTGGCGCTTTCCCTGGGGTTGCCCCCGCCGGGCGTTACCCGGCACCGTTGCTTCAGGGAGTCCGGACTTTCCTCGACCGCCCAGCTATCCGCGAGCGCGGAGCTATGGGCCGCCGCGGTCATCCGATCCTCCGCGCGGGGATGCTGATACGCCGGGCGCGGCCCTGCGGTCAATGGCCTGCCATGCCTGGCCCCGCCCGCCCCCGGACGATCTGCCGCGCGCGAAAACACCCCGAAAAACAAAAACTTGCAGGGCTGCTACGAGAGGTCGCAGGCCCGGCGGCGCGCAAGTTGACCTGCGTCATCGCGGATTTTCGGAAAATATGCAGCGTTGAGACAGGTATGTGCGGGGAGGACGCCATGTCTGTTGCGACAACGACCTACAGCTATGATTCCTATATCTTCACGATGCGTTTCAACGCGGATTGGAGCGCCTATGACTCCACCCTGACCGATACGCAGGTCGAGGTTCTGATGCCCTCGGGGCAGACGAGCTTCACCATCGGCGACGGCGGCTGGAGCGATCAGGACGACTTCACCGGCGGCATCGTCAATTACGCCACCACCGCCTTCGGCGCGGTGAGCGACACGCTCGGCGCCGAGAACCCGGCCTCGCTGCAGCATGTGATCCAGCCCGACGGCTCCGAAAGCTGGCTCCTGGTGATCGACCGCCATGTCCGCGCCTCGGATGATTCGGTGATCGGCTTCGACGAGATCTACATCCATGTCTCGGGCGATCCGCTGCCCGCCTTCGCCACGGCGGCGGAGTTCGATACCTGGCGCCTCGCCTCGACCTGGGATTCGCCCTCGGCCCCGGACTATCCGGCCGGAACCGAGGTCTATTTCGACGATTTCGACATCGCGCCGGTGATCGACGGCACCGAGCAGGACGACCTGCTCGCCGGCACCGCGGTCGGCGACCTGCTCAACGGCTATGACGGGAATGACGCGCTCTCGGGCGGCAGCGGCGACGACACGCTTTACGGTGGCACCGGCAACGACACGCTCGAGGGCGGCAATGACGACGATCTGCTGTCGGGCGACGAGGGCGACGATCTGCTGCTTGGCGGCGCCGGGCGCGACACGCTTTACGGCGGCGCGGGCAACGACCGGCTGATGGGCGGCTTCGGCGGCGAGACCGACCTGCTCTTCGGCGGCACCGGCATCGACACCGTCGATTACAGCGAGATCCCCTTCCCGGCGCCGATGCTGATCGACCTCTCGGCCAATCGGGCGATCTGCGATTTCTACGTCGGCACCGATATCCTGCGCTCGATCGAGAATGTCGTCGGCGGGCGCGGCGATGACACCATCCGCGGCACCGATGGCGCCAATGTGCTCGACGGGCTCACCGGTTCCGACCGGCTCGAGGGGCTTGGCGGCAACGACACCTATATCGTCGACCAGCTCACCGATGTGGTGATCGAGGTGGCGGGGGGCGGCAGCGACCGGGTGATCGCCACGGTCGAGAATTACACGCTCGCCGAGGAGGTGGAGACGCTGCTGCTGGCCGATGGCGTGATCCGCGGCAACGGCAACGATGCGGCGAACCGGCTCTTCGGCAATGCCGAGGCCAATCTGCTTCTGGGGCGCGACGGCAACGACCTGCTCGATGGCGGGGCGGGCAATGACATCCTGCTCGGCGGCGAGGGCAATGACATCTATGTCGTCGACACCTCGACCGAGCGCGTGCGCGAGACCACCACGCTCAACGGCAGCACCGATGCGGGCGGGGTGGACACCGTGCGCGCCTCGGTCAGCTTCCGGCTCGATGCGACGGTGGGGACGAGCTTCGTCGAGCGGCTGGTGCTGACGGGGGACGGCGACATCAACGCCTTCGGCAACGATCTCGACAATGTGCTGACCGGCAACGCGGGCAATAACGTGATCGCCGGCGGGCTCGGGCGCGACATGCTGACGGGCGGCGCGGGGCGCGATGCCTTCCTGTTCAACACCGCGCTTTCGACCGCGAATGCCGACCGGATCACCGATTTCTCGGTCGCCGACGACACCATCCGGCTCGACGATGCGGTGTTCACCGGGCTGGTGCGCGGGCGCCTGCCCGGCACCGCCTTCACCGCGAACGAGACCGGGCTCGCCACCGACGCGCTCGACCGGATCATCTACGAGACCGACACCGGGCGGATCTGGTTCGACCCGGACGGCACAGGGGCGGAAAGCCGTGTTCTGGTGGCGGCGGTCGACATCGGGCTCGCGCTCACGAGTGCGGATTTCTACGTCGTGTGACCGGGTCGTGAGACTGGGGAGAGCGGAGTGGCGCGCGGGCGGGTCAGCTCGCGCGCCACTGATCGCCATCCTCGCCGAAGCGCGCGGCGAGATCCGCGATCAGCCCGACATCGGTGGCGTCGAGCGGCCCCTCGTGGCGCGGGCGGAAGCGCGCGCGGAAGGCCGGCAGCAGCCGCTCCGGGCCGAGGTCCGGGTAGCCGAAATTCTGTGCGAGCGCGGCGAAGGTGGCGGGGTCCGAATTCAACGTCGGCACCGGATCGGGCCAGACGGCGAGGCCGCGCCGCGCCAGCCGGCGCCAGTCGAACCGCGGGCCCGGGTCGATCTTGCGCTCGGGCGCCATGTCGGAATGGCCGATCACCGCCTCGGGGCCAAGCGTCCAGCGCGCCATGATCCCCTCGAGCAGGGTTTCCAGCGCGGCCATCTGCGGCTCGGGAAAGGGGCGATCGCCGGGATTGGCAAGCTCGATCCCGATCGAGCGGGAATTGACGTCCTCGCGCCCCTGCCAGCTGCCGGCACCGGCATGCCAGGCGCGCGCCTCCTCGGGCACCAGCGCCTCCGCCCGACCGCGCTCGTCGATCAGCCAATGCGCGGAGACCTCCGCCGCCGGATCGCAAAGCCGGGCGCGCGCCGCGGGGGCGTCGCTCATGCCGGTGTAATGGATCACGATGAGCTCGGGCCGCGCCCCGCCCCGTCTTTCGCCGAAATTGGGGGAGGCGGGCGCGCTCAAGGCCGGGCCATCTGGAACGGTCGGGGATCCCAGCCGCAGGCGAAGCCGTCGCCGTCCGGATCGAGGTTGAGCGGGTCGCGCGTGGGCCCGCCCTTTTCGAGGAAGGCCATCTGCGCCAGATCGGGCGAGACGTATTTCCGGCAGGCCGCCTTGGTCGAGGTCAGGTGCAGCCCACCGCGGTTGTAGACCGACTGGCCGGGCGCATTGGTCACCGAAAGCGCATAGGCGGCGAGGTTCGGCCCGGCCGAGCCCTGGGCCGCGCGGGCGCTGGCCGCGGGGTTCATCGGCGTGCCGGGCGCCATCGCGTCGAGCGGGGCGCCGACGCTGCCCCCCGCAAGCGGCGCGCTCGCGGCGGGGGCCGTTTCGGCCGCGCCGGTATCGCCCGCCGGCGCCGTCGCCTTCAGCGCGGCGAGCGTGTCGGCGCCGATCGTGCCCTGCGCGGGCGCCGTGGCGCCGGCATCGGCCTGCTGCTGCGCGGCGATCCCCGCGGGCGAGGTCACCGGCGTCGCGCCATAGCCCGAGGTGCCATAGGCGCCGCCGTTCAGCGGTTCGGTCATCACCGGGGCGGTCGTCGGGGCGGTCGTCGCCGGGGCCTTCTGCCCCTGCAGCTCCGCCTCGCGCGTGCGCAGATAGTCTTCGTAATTGCCGAAGCCGACGCCCGAATTCGGGACGGTCGGCTCGCAGGCGGCGAGCATCAGCCCGGCAAGTGCAAAGACAACTCCATTGCGCATGCGTTTCTCCTTACCACCATTTCTCCGGTTTCGCGGTAAATCCCGCGGCCTTTTCCAGCACGAGCGCGTGATTCATCAGCTCGCCCTCGGCCCAGGGCCGGCCGACCAGCTGCAGCCCCATCGGCAGCCCCTTCGCGTCGAGCCCGACCGGCACCGAGATCCCCGGCAGACCGGCGAGGTTCACCGTCACCGTGAAGACGTCGTTGAGATACATCTCGACCGGCGAGGCATCGGCCATCTCGCCCAGACCAAAGGCCGAGGACGGGGTGGCGGGCGTCAGGATCGCGTCGATGCCGGCCCCGAAGGCGAGGTCGAAATCGCGCTTGATCAGCGCGCGCACCCGGCGGGCGCGGTTGTAATAGGCGTCGTAGAAGCCCGCCGAAAGCACATAGGTGCCGATCATGATGCGGCGCTGCACTTCCGAGCCGAAGCCCTCGGCGCGGGTTTTCTCATACATCTCGACGATGCCGTCGCCGGCGGCGAGATGGGCACGGTGGCCGTAGCGCACGCCGTCATAGCGCGCGAGGTTCGAGGAGGCCTCCGCGGGCGCGATGACGTAATAGGCGGGCAGCGCGTATTTCGTATGCGGCAGCGAGATATCGACGATCTCGGCGCCGGCGTCCTTCAGCATCGCGGCGCCCTGCTTCCACAGCGCCTCGATCTCCTCGGGCATGCCGTCCATCCGGTATTCGCGCGGAATGCCGATCTTCTTGCCGCGGATATCGCCGGTCAGCGCCGCCTCGAAATCGGGCACCGGGAATTCGGCCGAGGTCGAATCTTTCGGGTCGACCGAGGCCATCGCCTGCAGCATGATCGCCGCATCGCGCACCGATTTCGTCATCGGCCCGGCCTGGTCGAGCGAGGAGGCAAAGGCGACGACGCCCCAGCGCGAGACGCGGCCATAGGTCGGCTTGATGCCGACGATGCCGGTGAAGGCGGCGGGCTGGCGGATCGAGCCGCCGGTGTCGGTGCCGGTGGCGGCAAGGCAGAGATCCGCGGCGACGGCGGCGGCCGAACCGCCCGAGGAACCGCCGGGGGTCAGTTGCCGGTCGTCGACCTTCCAGGGGTTCACGGTCGGGCCGTAACAGGCGGTCTCGGTCGAGGAGCCCATCGCGAACTCGTCCATCGAGAGCTTGCCGAGCATCACCGCGCCCGCATCCCAGAGGTTCTGGGTCACGGTCGATTCATATTCCGGCTTGAACCCTTCGAGGATGCGCGAGGCGGCCTGCGTCGCAACCCCCTTCGTGCAGAAAAGATCCTTGATCCCCAGCGGGATACCGCACATGCCCGGGGCATCGCCCGCCTTGATCCGCGCATCCGCGGCCTGCGCCTGGCTCAGCGCGATCTCGGGCGTCTTCGCGCAATAGGCGTTCAGCGCACCGGCGCCCTCGATCGCGGCAAGGCAGCTTTCGGTGATCTCGACCGAGGTGACATCGCCCTTGCGCAGCGCGTCGCGGGCCTCGGTGATCGTCAGTTGGTTCAGGCTCATTCGACCACCTTCGGCACGGCAAAGAAGCCCTCGCGGGCATCGGGGGCGTTCTTCAGGATCTTGTCCTGATAGCCGCCGTCGGTCACCACATCCTCGCGGCGCTTGAGGCGCATCGGCGTGACCGAGGTCATCGGCTCGATGCCCTCCACGTCCACTTCGTTGAGCTGTTCCATGAAGGTCAGGATCCCCGAGAGCTGATCGGCGAGCTTCGGGAGGTCCGTTTCCGCCACCCGAATGCGGGCCAGATGCGCCACCTTGCGGGCGGTGTCGATGTCGATGGACATGAAAATCTCCGCTTGTCTTGAGCCGGGTTTAGCGTCGCAGCGGCGCTGCTGCAAGCATGGCTTCCCTTGGCGGGCATCTGCGCTAGGATTCGGACAAGCAAAGCGATGGAGGATGCGATGAAACTCACCTGGCTTGGCCATTCCGGCTTTCGCCTCGAGATCGAGGGGGCGGTGATCCTGATCGACCCCTGGCTGAGCGGCAACCCGATGTTCCCCGCCGCGCAGCGCGCCGAGGCGCTCGCCGGGGCGACCCATGTGCTGCTCACCCATGGTCACGGCGATCATTCCGCCGATACGCTGGCGATCGCGAAGGAACTCGATATCCCGGTCGTCGGCATCTACGACACGATTGCCTTCTGGCAGGCGAAGGAGGGGATTTCCGGCGTGGGCTTCAACAAGGGCGGCACGGTGGATCTGGGCGGCGCGAAGGTGACGATGGTGCCGGCTTCACACAGCTCCTCGCTCGACGGCCCCGAGGGGCCGGTCTATGCCGGCACCGAGTCGGGCTACATGATCGCGGGCGAGGGCCATGTGATCTATCTCTCGGGCGACACCACGATCATGGCCGACATGGGCTGGATGGGCGAATATCACCGCCCCGACATCGGCATCCTCTGCGCCGGCGGGCATTTCACCATGGACATGAAAGCCGCCGCCTTCGCCGCGAAGAAATACTTCGATTTCAAGACGGTGATCCCCTGCCATTACCGCACCTTCCCGCTCCTGGAACAAAGCGCCGAGGTGCTGGCCGCGGGCCTGCCCGGGGTCGATGTGATCGAACCGCAGGTGATGGAGCCGATCACCCTGTGATTGACGACGGGGGGGCGCTGCCCCCGTCTCCTGCGGAGACTCCCCCGAGGTATTTTCGGCAAGATGAAAGCCCATTCATCTTGCCCCAAATACCTCGGGGGGAGGCGAAGCCGGGGGGCAGCGCCCCCCTCCCCGCCAGTCAGGGGCGCAGGTAGCTATACCCCTGCTGCTGCAGCTCCATCAGCCGCACCGCGCCCGAGGGCACGACGCTCGCCTCCTCGATCAGCGGCACATCGGCCTGCGTCTTCTGCTTGATCGCCTCGACCGTGTTCAGGCAGGCCGAGAAGGTCAGGTTGTCATATTGCAGCGCCATCTCGGCGATGCGGTCCTTCACCGGCGAGATATCCTCGCGCAGCATCGTCAGCCCCGGCCCGTAGGTGACGATCTCGACCACCACCTCCTCGCCCTTGTCACCGTAGTATTTCTCGATATTCGCCGCGTTGTTCAGCGCCATGTTCATCGTGCGCACGCTGTCCTCGTCGACATGGATCGCCACTTTCGCTGCGGGCTCCGCCCAGGCCGGCGCCACGGCGCAACCGATGGCCAGCGCAAGCGCGGCCAGTCCTCCCTTGAACTTCATGTGAACCTCCCTTTCACATCGGAGGTCCAGCCTTGGCGGCCGCGCCGCAAAAATCAAGAGATTTGAATATATCTTTGCAAGATCACCGCCGCGCGGCGAAGAACTCCTTCAAAAGCCGCTCGGCCGGCTCTGCCGAGATCCCGTCATAGACCTCGGGCACATGGTGGCATTGCGGATGGGCAAAGATCCTCGGCCCCTGCGCAACGCCGCCCGATTTCGGATCGGCGGCACCGTAATAAAGCCGCGCGATCCGGGCGTTCGAGAGCGCCGCGGCGCACATCGGGCAGGGTTCGAGCGTGACGTAAAGATCATGCCCCGGCAACCGCTCCGACCCCGCAGCGGCACAGGCCATGCGCAGCGCCAGCACCTCGGCATGCGCCGTCGGATCGTTCAGCTCCCGCGTGCGGTTGCCCGCGCGCGCCACCACGCCGCCGCCCGGCGCGACGATGACGGCCCCCACCGGCACCTCGCCGCGGGCCGCGGCCGCCTGCGCCTCCTCCAGCGCGAGATCCATGTAGCTGCGAAATGTCATCCCCCTTCATCGCGGGGATTTCGCCGCACATCAAGCCGCTTCCCATGCGCCCCGCGATCGGCTAGAAGGCGCGTCTTGCGCCCGAGCGACTCCGGCGCCCCCTCCCCTTGAAGGATACCGCCATGAGCGACGAAAACACCTCCCCCGACACGCCGATTCCCGCGACCGAAAATTCCGCCGAGCGCATCGCCAAGGTGATCGCGCGTTCCGGCGTCGCCTCGCGCCGCGATGCGGAAAAGATGATCCTCGCCGGCCGCGTCACGGTGAACGGCAAGCCCGTCACCTCGCCCGCGACCGATGTCGCGCCCACCGACAAGGTGGTGGTCGACGGCAAGCCGATCGACGCGCCGCAGGAAACCCGCGTCTGGCTCTACTACAAGCCGCTTGGCCTCGTGACGACCGAAAAGGACGACCAGGGCCGCCGCACGATCTTTGACGAGATGCCCGAGGGCATGCCGCGCGTGCTCAACATCGGGCGGCTCGACCTCAATTCCGAGGGGCTTTTGCTGCTCACCAACGACGGCGGGCTGAAGCGGCGGCTCGAACTGCCGGAAACCGGCTGGCTGCGCAAATACCGCGTGCGCGTGAACGGGCGCCCGAACGAGGCGACCTTCGATCCGCTGCGCCGCGGCATCACCATCGAGGGTGAGGAATTCCAGCCGATGGAGATCAGCCTCGACCGGCAGCAGGGCGCGAACGCCTGGCTCACCGTCGGGCTGCGCGAGGGCAAGAACCGCGAGATCCGCCGCGCGATGAGCGAGGTCGGGCTGACCGTGAACCGGCTGATCCGGGTGAGCTATGGTCCGTTCCGGCTCAACGAGATGAAGCCGGGCGACGTGATGGAGGTGAAGCGCAAGCTTTTGCGCGACCAGCTTGGCGACCGGCTGCTGACCGGGGTCGAGGGCGGGCGCGCGCCGCGCGCGGAACGGCTGGCGCCGAAGGAGCGCGGGCCGCGCCGCGACGAGGGCGATGCCCGCGGCAAGAAGCCGTTCGAGAAGAAGCCTTTCGGCAAGAAACCCTTCGATCGCGAGGACGGCGGGCGCGACGAGAAGCGCGGTTTCGGCCGGCAGCGCGATTTTTCCGAAGGCGCCGATCCCGCCGCGCGCAAGCCGCGGTTCGGCGAGGGCAAGCCGCGCTTTGGCGAGGGCAAGCCGCGCAGCTTCGGCTCGAAATCGCATCGCGACGAGCGCGGCGAGGGCGAGGAAGGTTTCCGCAAGGCGCCGCGCAGCTTTGACCGGCCGCGCCGCGAGGACGGGGAGAAGCGGCCGTTCGTCCGCCGCGAGGATGGCGACCGCAAGCCCTACGTTCGCCGCGAGGACGGCGAGAAGAAACCCTACGGCCGCCGGGAAGAGGGCGAGAAGCGCCCCTACCAGCGCCGCGAAGACGGGGACCGCAAGCCCTACGCCCGCCGCGAAGACGGGGACAAGAAACCCTATGCCCGCCGGGAAGATGGCGAAAAGCGCCCCTACCAGCGCCGCGAGGAGGGCGACCGCAAACCCTACGCGCGTCGCGAAGACGGGGAGAAGAAACCTTACGCCCGCCGGGAAGACGGCGAGAAGAAACCCTACTCCCGTCGCGACGGCGAGGATCGGGGCTTCTCCAAGCCGCGCCGCGACTTCGACGGCCCGCGCGAGCGGCGCGAGGACGGTGGCAAACCGCGCAGCTACGAGGGCAAGCCCCGCAGTTTCGAGGGCAAGCCGCGCAAGTTCGACGGCCCGCGCGAGGGTGGCGAGGGCAAGCGCCCCTTCCCGCGCCGCGACGGCGAGGACCGTGGCTTCGGCAAGCGCGACTTCACCCCGCGCGAGGGCGGGCGTGACGACAAGTTCGGCGGCAAGCCCGGTCCGAAAGGCCCGCGCCGCTTCGACGACGACCCGCGCGAGGGCGGCGACAAGCCGCGTTTCAAAAGCGCGGGCTTCAAGAGCCACGGCGGCAAGCCCGGCGGGAAGCCTCGCGCCGAGGGCTTCAAGAGCCACGGCGGCAAGGCGACCGGCGCGATCAAGCGCCCGCCGCGCGGCGACAAGCCCGGTTCGAAGCGCGACTGACGCGCCGCCCGGGCGAAAGGGGGGAAAATCCCGCAGGTTTTCCCCCGCACGCGCCTAGGCACTGGAAGGGCGGCGCGCTTGCGCCTAGGTTGAGGCGAACCCACGCCCACCGGAGGCCCCATGTCGCGCCGCACCGTGCAAACCATCGCCTTCTGGCTGCTCTTCGCCCTCACCCTCTCGGTCGCGATGAAGGGGACGGTCTGAGATGGCGCAGCGGTTCGGCGGCAAATATTCCCCGGGCGAGCGGCCCGAGGGCGAAGGCTATCCCGGCGTTGCCCCCGGGCGCACGGTCACCGCGCCGGAACACCCGCCACATCCGCTGGCGAAACGGCCGTTCTGGCTGCTCCTCGCCGCGGCGCCGCTGCTTTTGCACGCTTTCGGCGACGGGCCGGTCGCGCTTGCCCGCAATATCGGCGCCTTCGCGCTGATCGGCGGCGCGGCCTGGCTGATCCGCGAAGGGCTGAAGGCCGAGGCCGCCTATGACGCGCGCCGCGTCGCGCGCCGCCCGGCGCTGCCGCGCAAGATCCTTGGCGCTGTCATCTATGCAATCGGGCTTGGCCTTGGCGCGCGCGCGCCGGAGACGGGGCTCGCCGGGCAGATCGTGATCGCGCTGATCGGCGGGGCGCTCGCGCTGGCCGCCTTCGGCCCCGATCCGACGCGCGACAAGGGGATGGAGGGGATCGACCCGTTTCAGCAAGATCGCGTCGCCAAAGTCGTGGCCGAGGGCGAGAAATACCTCGCCGCGATGCGCGAGGCGATCGCGCGGGCCGGGGATGCCGCGCTGGTGGCCCGCGTCGAGACCTTCGCCGCCACCGCGCGCAAACTTTTCCGCGCGGTCGAGGAAGACCCGGGCGATCTGGCTGCGGCACGGCGCTACATGGGCGTCTATCTGGAGGGCGCGCGCGACGCGACGGTGAAATTCGCCGATCTCTTCGCGCAGAACCGCGACGCCCAGGCGCGTGCCGATTATGCCGCGCTGCTCGACGATCTCGAGGCGAATTTCACCGCCCGCACGCAGAGCCTGATCGCCAATGGCCGCGACGGGCTCGAGGTCGAGATCGAGGTGCTGCGCGAGCGGCTCGCGCGCGAGGGGCTGGCGCCGCCGAAAGGCTGATCCCACAAGATCTGCCGCCGCGCGACGCCGGGGCGTCAACACTCTGTTAACCCTTTCTCGCGGTTTTTCCCCGGGGAGGCCACAAATCCGCCCCGCTTCGGGGGGAAATCTGGGGCGATCCAGACCCAGAGCGCCCCGATGCACAAATCCTTTTCCCTTCCGCTGCTTTCCTCCGGCGCCGCCATCCTGGGCTCCGCCCTGCTCACGCTGCGCGCCGAGGCGGCGCCCTCGCCCTCCGACGCGCTCTTCGCGCTGCCGCTGGCGCTGTGGCACTTCCTGCAGGGCGCGCTTGTCTTCTTCGTGCTGCCCGCGCTGGTGATCGGCGCGCTGGCCCATCGCCCGATCACCCGTGCGCTGCGCCCACGCCTGCCCGCCCTTGCGAACGCGGTGGAAAGCGGCTGCCGGCAGCTGCGCGAACGGGCGCGCGCGCTCGTCACGCTGCACCGCCCCGCGCCGCTGCCCGCCGCGGCCGGCACCGCCCCGATCGCAGGCGCTTTTCATCGCCGCGGCGGCGCACAGACGGCGCACAACACCGCCGCCCCGGCGGAATTCGCGATCACGCTGAAGGCGCGGATGACCGCGATCCACCAGAAGCTGCGCGTCGAGGCGCCCGAGCTGCTGCCCCCCTTCGCCGAATATCGCGCGCTGCAAAAGCGGTTGCTCGTCGAAAGCGCGGCGGGGGAGCCGGCCCGATCGGCGGCACTCCGCCAGCTCGAGGGCGGGCTTCTCCGGCTCGAGGCGGAAACCGGGAAACTTTCGGTTGTCCTTCCCGACGCGACGAAGGAATATGCCCTCGGCAGCTACGCCGACGCGCTCGAACGGCTTTCGGGCGAGGCGATGGACTGCCTGTGCGGGATCCGCGCCGCGGCTCGGCCGGCGGGCGGCTCCGAAACTGGTGAGACGGGCGAGATCCGGCCGGTGTGATCGGCTCGCCCAACGGGGGTGAGTATGACCGAAACCGTGCAGGACCGGGCCGCTGCGGCCCAGGCCGAAATCGAGAGCGTCGCCGCGACGGTGTTGCCCGAACCGGGCAGCGAGGCGCCGCAGCTCGACGCCGCCGCCCCGCCCGTCGCCGAGGAAATCCGCCGCCGGATGGCGGAGATCGACCTGACGAACGCCGGTTCGATCGTGCATTTCGGCGCCCGCGCGCAGAACGATTTGCAGTCGATCAGCCAGGAAATGCTGAGCGGCGTGCGCAACAAGGATCTCGGCCCCGCGGGCGACAGCTTGAGCGAGATCGTCTCGACGCTGCGCGGATTTTCGGTCTCCGAACTCGATGTGCGGCGCAAGCAGAGCTGGTGGGAGCGGCTGATCGGCCGCGCCGCGCCCTTCGCGAAATTCCTCTCGCGCTTCGAGAAGGTGCAGGGGCAGATCGACCACATCACTGCCGATCTGGAAAGCCACGAATCGAAATTGCTCAAGGATATCAAGGCGCTCGATATCCTTTATGACCGCACGCTGAAATTCTACGACGAGCTTGCGCTTTACATCGCGGCGGGCACCGAGAAGCTGGCGGAGATCGACGCGACGCTGATCCCCGCGAAGGAGGCCGCGGTCGCCGCCGCGGCGGAGGACCACAAGGTGCTCGCGGCGCAGGAGCTGCGCGACCTGCGTTCGGCGCGCGATGACCTCGAACGGCGGGTGCATGATCTGAAGCTGACGCGGCAGGTGACGATGCAGTCGCTGCCCTCGATCCGGCTGGTGCAGGAAAACGACAAGAGCCTGGTCACCAAGATCAACTCGACGCTCGTGAACACCGTGCCGCTGTGGGAGACGCAGCTCGCGCAGGCGGTGACGATCCAGCGTTCGTCCGAGGCGGCGAAGGCGGTGAAACAGGCCGCCGATCTGACCAACGAGCTGCTGACCGCCAATGCGAAGAACCTGCGCGAGGCGAATGTCGCGATCCGCACCGAGATGGAGCGCGGCATCTTCGACATCGACGCGGTGAAACAGGCCAATGCCGATCTGATCGCGACGATCGAGGACAGCCTGCGGATCGCCGACGAGGGCAAGCGCAAGCGCGCCGATGCCGAGGCGGAGCTCATCGCGCTCGAGGGCAAGCTGCGCGACACGCTCGCCGCGGCGCGCGCCACGACACAAGCGACGAAGGGCTGAAATGACGCGAAGCGGGCGATTCATCCGCACCGGCGCGCGGGGGCTGGGCACGGCGCTCGCGCTTTGCGCGCTGCTTGCGGGCTGTGCCGATCTGCCCTTCGGCGGCGGCTCGGCGCCCCGCAAGGCACCGCGCCCGCTGCCCGCCCCGGGCGATCTCGGCGAATCCGGGGCGATCGTGCCGCGCTCCGCCGAGAGCCTCGCGATGCAAAGCTATTATCGGCAGGTGGCGCAGACCCTGCGCGAGCGCGGCCTGCTGCGCAGCGACGTCGCCCCGCGCGACGCGCCCTTCGGCACCCGCCAGCTGGTCGACGATTTCATCCATATCGCGCTTTACGACGAATACGCCAATCGCGGCGGCACTTTCGTCGCGCGCCAGACGGCGAGCCGGCTGCGCCGCTGGGAGGCGCCGGTGCGGATGACGGTCGAATTCGGCGCCTCGGTGCCGATGGCCGAGCGCCAGACCGACCGCGCCCATATCACCGCCTTCGCCGGACAGCTTTCCCGCGCCGCGGATCACCCCGTCAAGGTCGTGCCCTCGGGCGGCAATTTCAACGTGCTGGTGGTGAACGAGGACGAGCGCCGCGCGCTTGGCCCGCGGCTCGAACGGCTGGTGCCGGGGATCGACTCGGCCTCGGTCAATGCGATCACCGAGCTTGCCCCCTCGACCTTCTGCGTCGTCTTCGCCTTCTCCGAGGGCTCGGCCCCCGAATATTCGCGCGCCGTCGCGGTGATCCGCGCCGAGCACCCCGAGATGCTGCGGCTTTCGTGCATCCACGAGGAGCTTGCTCAGGGGCTTGGCCTGGCCAACGACTACCCGCAGGCGCGCCCCTCGATCTTCAACGACGACGAGGAATTCGCGCTGCTCACCCGCCATGACGAGCTGCTCTTGCGCATCCTCTACGACCCGCGCCTGCGCCCCGGCATGACCGAGGCCGAGGCGCGCCCGATCGTCGAAACCATTGCCACCGAACTGATGGGCCCTGACAGCTAGGAGAGCCAGATGAGCATCTTCGATTTCCTCAAAGGCGAATTCATCGACGTCATCGCCTGGACGGACGACACCCGCGACACCATGGTCTGGCGCTTCGAGCGCTACGATCACGCGATCAAATATGGCGCGAAGCTCACCGTGCGCGAGGGGCAGGCCGCCGTCTTCGTGCACGAGGGCCAGATCGCCGACGTGTTCCAGCCCGGGCTCTACATGCTCGAGACGAACAACATGCCGATCCTGACCACGCTGCAGCACTGGGATCACGGCTTTCAATCGCCCTTCAAGAGCGAGATCTATTTCGTCAACACCACCCGTTTCAACGACCTGAAATGGGGCACGAAGAACCCGGTGATCTGCCGCGATCCGGAGTTCGGCCCGGTGCGGCTGCGCGCCTTCGGCACCTATTCCATGCGGGTCTCGGATCCTGCGAAATTCATGGCCGAGATCGTCGGCACCGATGGCGAATTCACCGCCGACGAGATCAGCTTCCAGATCCGCAACGTGATCGTGCAGGCGTTCTCGCAGACCGTCGCGGGGTCGAAGATCCCGGTGCTCGACATGGCGGCGAATACCGCCGAGATGGGCAAGCTGATCGCCAGGGCGATCGAGCCGGTGATCGCCGCCTATGGCCTGACGCTGCCGGAATTCTACATCGAAAACATCAGCTTGCCCGAGGCGGTCGAGGCCGCGCTCGACAAGCGCACCTCGATGGGCGTGGTCGGCGATCTGAACCGCTACATGCAGTTCAACGCGGCCGAGGCGATGGGCCAGCCGGGCGGCGCGGCCTCGGCCGGCATGGGCGCGGCGATGGGCGCGGGGATCGGCGCCGGCATGGGCATGGCGATGGGCGGGCAGATGGCGGGCCCCTGGGGCGGCACGGTCGCCACCGCGGCGCCGGTCACCCCGCCGCCGGTTCCGGTGGAAAAGGTCTGGCATGTCGCGGTGAGCGGCGAAGCGACCGGCCCCTATGGCCGCGGCCATCTTGGCCGGATGGTCGCCGACGGCAGCTTCACCCGCGAAACGCTGGTCTGGTCGCCCGGGCAGGAGGGCTGGAAACCCGCGGGCGAGATCACCGAGCTCGCGCAGCTTTTCACCATCGCGCCGCCGCCCCCGCCGGTGCCGCCCGTGGCGTCCTGAGCCGGGTCGGGGACGGAGCGGGAGAGGCGGATGAGCGGCATGCCGAAGGTCGCACGAGCGGGCGCAGCCCCGGTCGAGCATCATTTTCAATGCGAGAGCTGCGGCGCCGATCTGCGCTTTGCCCCCGGGCAGGAGCGGCTGGTCTGCGACCATTGCGGCCATGTGCAGGACATCCCGAAGGCCACCGGCCGCGGCCTCGCGCATCTGCGCGAGCTGCCACTGGCGGCCGGTCTCGCCGCCGATCTGCCGGCCGAGGAGATGGAGGAGCATCGCTCGGTCTCATGTCCGAATTGTGGGGCTTCGATTGAGGTTTCCGGCGCGGATCACGCGCTGAATTGTCCGTTTTGTGCTACTCCGGTCGTGCTCGACACCGGCACGAAACGGCTGATCAAACCGCAGGGACTGGTGCCGTTCCAGCTGACCGAGGAGGAGGCGCGCGCCGCGCTTGGCCGCTGGCTGGGCCGGCTCTGGTTCGCGCCCTCGGGGCTCGCGCAATATGCGCGGCGCGGCCGCAAGATGAGCGGCATATACGCCCCGTTCTGGACCTTCGACGCCGCGAGCCGCACCGGCTACAGCGGCCAGCGCGGCGATTACTACTACACCACCCGGCAGGTTCAGGTGATGGTCGATGGCCGCCCGCAGATGCGGACCGTGCAGGAGCGTCACATCCGCTGGACCCCGGTCTCGGGCCGGGTCGCGCGCGATTTCGACGATGTGCTGATCTATGCCGCGCGCTCGCTGCCGCCGCCCTACATCGCCGCGCTGCAACCCTGGGATCTTTCGGCGCTGCAAGGCTACGCGCCTGATTACATTGCCGGTTTCGAGGCCGAGGCCTATACGGTCGAGCTCCATGAAGGCCATCACCTCGCCCGCGCCGAGATGCTGCGGGTGATCCAGTCCGACGTGCGGCGCGACATCGGCGGCGACGAGCAGCAGATCGGCCGGCTCGATCCCGCCTTCGCCGCCGAGACCTTCAAACATGTGCTGCTACCGGTCTGGACCGCCGCCTACAGATACCGCGACCGCTCCTATCGCTTCGTCGTCAACGCGCAGACCGGCGCGGTGCAGGGCGATCGCCCCTGGTCGGCCTGGAAGATCGCCTTCGCGGTGATCCTCGCGGCGCTTGCGATCGCGGCGATCGCCTATTTCAGCCAGACCCAGGGGCAGTGATCCGATTGCGCGGCGCCCGCCCCGGCGCTACGACTGTCCCGCCCAAGGGGAGGAAGCGATGATCCTGAGCTGCGGCGAGGCGCTGATCGACATGTTGCCGCGCGAGGGCGCGGGTGGCGAGCCCTGCTTCGCCCCCTGCCCCGGCGGTTCGGTGTTCAACACCGCGATTGCGCTCGGCCGGCTCGGCGCGCCCGCGGGCTTCCTCTCGGGGATTTCCACCAACCTCTTCGGCGCGGTACTGACCGAGGCGCTCGCCGCCGCGCGGGTCGATGCAAGCCTTGCGATCCGCTCCGACCGGCCGACGACGCTCGCCTTCGTGCGGCTGGTCGAGGGCCAGGCAAGCTACGCATTTTACGACGAAAACACCGCCGGACGGATGCTCGCGCCCGGGGAAATGCCGGCGCTCCCGGCGCAGGTGCAGGCGCTGTTCTTCGGCGGGATTTCCCTTGCGGTCGAGCCCTGCGGCGCGGCCTATGAGGCCTTGATGCTGCACGAGGCGCCGCATCGGCTGACCATGCTCGACCCGAACATCCGCCCCGGTTTCATCCGCGACGAAGGCGCCTATCGCGCCCGGCTCGACCGGATGATCGCCGCCGCCGATATCGTGAAACTCTCCGACGAAGACCTGCGCTGGCTTGCCGGCCCGGGCGAGATCGAACCGCTCGCGCACGGCCTCCTCGCCCTTGGTCCGAAGCTCGTCTTCGTCACCGAGGGCGCGGTGGGCGCGCATGGGTTTTCCGCGCATGATACCGTCTTCGTCCCCGCGCAGCGCGTCGCCGTGGTCGACACGGTCGGCGCGGGCGACACGTTCAACGCCGGCGTGCTGGCCGAGCTGCACCGCGCCGGGTTGCTGTCGAAAACCGCGGTGGCCAGTGCCGATGGCGCGCTGATCGAGGGCTGCCTGCGCCTTGGCGTGGCCGCCGCCGCCATCACCGTCAGCCGCGCCGGGGCCAATCCGCCCTGGGCAGAGGAGTTGCAATGAGAGCACTTATCCAACGAGTCACCTGGGCCGACGTGGTCGTCGACGGGCAGACAATAGGAGAAATCGAACAAGGGCTGCTGATCCTCGTCTGCGCGATGCAGGGCGATACCGAGTCCGAGGCGGAGAAGCTCGCCGGGCGGATCGCGAAGCTGCGGATCTTCAAGGACGAGGCCGGCAAGATGAACCGCTCGGTCACCGACATCGGCGGCGCCTGCCTCGTGGTGAGCCAGTTCACGCTCGCCGCCGACACCTCGCGCGGCAACCGCCCGGGCTTTTCCACCGCCGCCGCGCCCGAGATCGGCGACCGGCTTTATCAGCATTTTTCCAAGGCCTTGCGCGATCTTGGCCTGCCGGTCGAGACCGGCGAATTCGGCGCCGACATGGCGGTGAGCCTGACGAATGACGGGCCGGTCACGATCTGGATGGATACCGCCGATCGCGCCTGACGAGCGGTTTTTCTTGACTTTCCGCGCCGCAGCGCCCATCTGCGGGATATCCGCAACCGCTGCCGCGTGAGCAGCCGCGCCGGGGCCTCGGGCCCGCGCAAGGGCGGATTTCGGCCTCACAATCACGCGGGGGGCCAGCGGGCGAGAGGCCCGCGCCCGCCCGCCCCGCCGGACAGATGTCCGGCCCGATCCGTTGCGCCCTTTGGCGCCAAGAAAGACAAGACTTTGGAAAACTTCGACAATCTCGGCCTCGCGCCGATCCTGCTGCAAAACCTCGCCGGCATCGGCCTGATCAAACCGACGCCGATCCAGGAAAAGGCGATCCCGCAGATCGTGCGCGGCCGCGACCTGCTCGGCCTCGCGCAGACCGGCACCGGCAAGACCGCGGCCTTTGGCCTGCCGATGCTCACCCGCATCATCGCCTATGGCAAGCGCCCCGCGCCGAAGACCGTGCGCGCCCTCGTGCTCGCCCCCACGCGCGAGCTGGCCACGCAGATCCACGAGAACCTGAGCGCCTATGCCGAGGGCGCGCCGGTGCGGATCCAGCGCGTCGTCGGTGGCGCCTCGATCAATGTGCAGACCGAGAAACTGGCGAAGGGCACCGATGTGCTGATCGCCACGCCGGGGCGGCTGATCGACCTGATCGAGCGCCGCGCGCTGGTGCTGAGCGAGACGAAATACCTCGTGCTCGACGAGGCGGACCAGATGCTCGACATCGGCTTCATCCACGCGCTGCGCCGGATCGCGAAGCTGATCCCGGCCGAGCGGCAGACGCTGCTCTTCTCGGCGACGATGCCGAAGCTGATGGAGGAGCTCGCCGACAGCTACCTCACCGATCCGGTCCGCGTCGAGGTCGCCCCCCCGGGCAAGGCCGCAGAAAAGATCGACCAGGGCGTGCATTTCACCACCCAGGGCGAGAAGGCCGCGCTGCTGGCCGAGTATATCTCGAAACACCCGGGCGAGCTGGCGGTGGTCTTCAACCGCACCAAGCACGGCTCCGACAAGCTGGCCGGCCTGCTCGAGAAATGGGGTTTTTCGGTCACCGCGATCCACGGCAACAAGAGCCAGAACCAGCGCGAACGCGCACTGAACGCCTTCCGCGCGGGCGAGATCGAGATCCTCGTGGCGACCGATGTCGCCGCGCGCGGCCTCGACATTCCGCTCGTCGCCCATGTCTACAACTACGACCTGCCGAACGTGCCGGAGAACTACGTCCACCGCATCGGGCGCACCGCGCGCGCGGGCCGTGACGGCCGGGCGGTGGCCTTCTGCGGGCCGCTCGAGATGACCGAGCTGCGCGCGATCGAAAAGGCGATGGGGGCGAAGATCCCGGTCGTCGGCGGCGAAGCCCATGCCGAGGGCGGCTCGCGTCCGGCGCCGGGGCAGCAGCCGAAGGGCAAGAAGCCGCATCGCGGCCGCGGCCCGAAACCCGCCGCGAAGCCGGCCGAAGGCGGCAAGCCCGCCGCAAAACCGCAAAAGCCCGGGGCGAAATCCGCGGCCCATGCCGGGGCCGGTGGCAATGCGCCGCCGAGCCGCAGCCGGCGCGCGCAGCGGGGGCACTGAGCCCCCGCCCGGGGCTCAGCGGACGGTTTCCTCCTCGAGATGCATCTTCATCTCGATCAGCACCTTCTGCAGCGCCTGGGTCTCCGAAATCAGGCGCCGCGCCTCGTTGATCGTGATCTTCCCGTCCATGATCGACTGGTGGTACTCGGCCATCAGATTGGCGAAGCGCTGGCTCAGCACCACGACGTCGGAGCTGACCTGCCCGTCGGGCAGGGCATTGCGCCGGCTCTCGTCGATCGAGACCTCGAGCCCGGCGATCTCGGCCAGCGCCTGGGTCACATGCGAGAACTTCGCCACCGCCTCGATCTTGGCCACGACGTCGATCGGCATGAAGCGGTCGGCATGTTCGGGATCGGCGGAATAATAGCGCCCGAGCGTCGCCTTCGACTTGCCGCAGGCCTGCGCCGCCGCCTCGATCCCGACATCCTTCACCAGAGACTCGGTGTGCTTTTTCAGGTAACCGTCGATCTTTTCCATCATTGCAACCACTTATCCGCGCCACGCACCTGAGACTGGGAAATCCGCCCTCCCATTCCCCTTATCCTGTCCCCCCGAAATTGTCACACAGAAAGCACCCGCAACGCGGGGAGTGTGAGGATCGGCCATCCCGGGCCGAGATGGGTGGGGGCCTCCGTGGGCACGGGCGGGAACCGTGCGGCCGAGATACCGGCGATCCGCGGAGGTCTTCTTTCCGGCGCTTGCGCCACGCGCGCACCGGGGCTATGGGGCCTCATGGCCAAGCTTTACTTCCATTACTCGACGATGAACGCGGGCAAGAGCACGCTGCTTTTGCAGGCCTCCTACAACTACATCGAGCGCGGGATGCAGACCTATCTGCTCACCGCCAGGCTCGACGACCGCGCCGGTGCCGGGCGCATCGCAAGCCGGATCGGCATCGGCAGCGCGGCGGAGATTTTCGACGCCGGCACAGATATGTTCGAAAAGGTGCAGAAACGGCTTGAAACAGGCCCCTGCGCCTGCGTTTTTGTTGATGAAGCGCAGTTCCTCAGCGGTGCGCAGGTCTGGCAACTGGCCCGGGCGGTCGACGATCTCGACGTGCCGGTGATGTGCTACGGGCTGCGCGTGGACTTCCGCGGCCAGCTCTTCCCCGGCTCCGCGGCGCTGCTCGCGCTCGCCGACGAGATGCGCGAGGTGCGCACGATCTGCCATTGCGGGAAGAAGGCGACGATGGTCGCGCGGCTCGGCCCCGACGGGCGCGCCCTGCGCGACGGCGCGCAGGTGCAGATCGGGGGCAACGAGACCTATGTGAGCCTGTGCCGCCGGCATTGGCGCGAGGCGGTGGGCGACGGTCTAGCGGGGACTGGCGACGGAAAGTGAGTATTTATGCCAAGAAGAAGATGCCGTTTCTTCTTGGCCCAAATACTCCCGCCGGAGGCATCCGGCACGTCCTCTGGCGCGATCAGAACTTTTCGACCAGCACCGAGCCCACCGAATAACCCGCCCCGAAGGAGCAGATCAGCCCCTTGTCGCCCGGCGCGAAATCGTCCGAGAAGCGGTCGAAGGCGATGATCGAGCCGGCCGAGGAGGTATTGGCGAATTCCTGCAGGATGTTCGGCTGTTCGCCTGGCTCGGGCTCGCGGCCAAGCACCTTGCGGCCGATGAAATCGTTCATCGTCTTGTTCGCCTGATGCAGCCAGAGCCGGCGCAGATGCGCGGCATCGGTGCCCACCTCGGCCAGATGCGCCTCGATATGGGCGACGACGAGGGGGAGCACCTCCTTGAAGACCCGGCGCCCCTCCTGCATGAACTGCATGTCGCGCCGGTCCGCGAGGCCGTCGGGCCGGGTGCGGCGCAGAAAGCCGTTGTTGTTGCGGATATGGTTCGAGAATTGCGTGGCGCAGCGGCTCGAGAGCACCTCGAACCCCTGCGAAGCCTCCTCGCGCCGCTCGATCACCGTGGCGGTGGCGACGTCGCCGAAGATGAAATGGCAGTCGCGGTCGCGCCATTCCAGGTGGCCCGAGGTGATCTCGGGGTTCACGACGAGGGCGCGACGCACGGAGCCGGTGCGGATCATATCCGCCGCGGTCTGGATCCCGAAGGTCGCCGAGGAACAGGCGACGTTCATGTCGAAGGCAAAGCCCCCTGCCCCGAGAAGCTTTTGAATTTCAATCGCAATCGCCGGATAGGCGCGCTCCATGTTGGAGGCGGCGCAGATCACGAGGTCGATCTCCTCGCCCCGGCGCCCGGCTTGCGCCAGCGCCTTCTCGCAGGCGTCGAGCGCCATTTCCGCCATGATCCCCGGCTCGTCATCCGAGCGCTGGCGCAGGCGCGGATACATCCGCGCGGGGTCGAGCACGCCCGACTTGTCCATCACATAGCGGCTCTCGATGCCCGAGGCCTTGAGGATGAATTCGCTCGAGGAATGCTCCTTCGCAGCCAGCTCGCCCGCCGCGATCGCCGCCGCATTCTCGGCGTTGAAAAGATCGGCATGGGCATTGAAGGCGACGACGAGCTCGTCGTTGGTGATGGTCTCGGGCGGGACGAATACGCCCGTCCCGGTGATCGCAGGGCTGAACATGATCTTCTCCACAGGTCCGCCCAGATGCACCGGTTGTTCCCGTCAGGTCAAGAAAATCACACCGCGTTCGGGGGCGTTCTTCCGTCGCGGAAGGCGCGCAGATTGTCGAGCGCCATGAAACCCATCGCATCGCGCACCTCGAGCGCCGCGGTTCCAAGATGCGGCAGCAGCGTGACAGTGTCGAGCACGCGGAGACGTTCGGGCACGAAGGGCTCGCGCTCGTAGACGTCGAGCCCGGCGCCGGCGATGCGGCCTTCCTCCAGCGCCGCGATCAGCGCCGCCTCGTCGACGATATCGCCGCGCGCGATGTTGATCAGATGCGCATGGGGTAGCATTTTTGCGATCTCGGCCGCGCCGATCAAGTGATGCGTCGCAGGGCTCGCGGGAACGGCGATCACCACGAAATCGCACTTTTCCAACAATTCGTCCTGAGAGACCTGTTTCGCGGGCAGGCCGGGATCGGGCAGAGGCGTGCGCTTGGAGAACAGCACTTCCATGCCGAAGCCGTAATGGCAGCGGCGCGCGATCGCACTGCCGATCCGCCCCATGCCGATGATGCCGACGCGCTTGCCGGTGACGTGATGGCCGAGGAACTGCGTCGGCGTCCAGCCGGTCCAGGCGCCCGAGCGCACGAAGCGCTCGCCCGCCGCGGCACGCCGCGCACTCATCAGGATCAGCGTGAGCGCGATGTCGGCGGTGGCATCGGTCACCGCACCCGGCGTGTTCGTCACCGTGACGCCCGCCGCCTTCGCCGCCGCCACGTCGATATGGTTGTAGCCCACGCCGAAATTCGCGACGATCTTCGCGCGCAGCGGCCCCGCAAAAGCCTGCGCCGTCAGCCGGTCTCCAAGCGTCACCAGAAGCGCATCGTATTCGGCAAGCGCTGCGGCGGCTTCCGCCTCGGTCATCGGCGCGGCGCCATTGCGGAAGGTCACGTCGAATTCCGCCGCGACCTGTGCCTCGACCGCCGGCGTCAGCGCGCGGGTGACGAGGAGCCGCATCAGAAGAGCCGCCCGCCGAGCGGCACATCCGCGCCGGGGGCGACGAGCACGACCTCGCCCGCGGCGTCGGGCACGCCGAGCGTCAGCACCTCGGAAATGAAGGGGCCGATCTGGCGCGGCGGGAAATTGACGACGCCCATCACCAGCCGCCCGGGCAGCTCCTCGAGCGTGTAATGGGTGGTGATCTGCGCCGAGCTCTTCTTCACGCCGATCTCGGGGCCGAAGTCGATCGTCAGCTTGTAGGCCGGCTTGCGCGCCTTCGGGAAGAGCTCGGCGGTGAGGATGCGGCCGACGCGGATGTCGAGTTTCAGGAAATCGTCGAACGTCGCGCTCATTTGCCAAGCTCCCGGCCGCGGTCGGCGGCGGCCTTCACCGCGCGGAGAAGGAGCGGGCCGAAGCCGGTTTCCGCATCCATCAGCACGGCGAGCGCGGCGGCGGTGGTGCCGCCCGGCGAGGTCACGTTGATGCGCAGCTGCGCGGGGGAATCGCCAGCGTCTTCAGCGAGTTGCCCGGCGCCGCCCACGGTGGCCTTGGCAAGTTTCATCGCGAGACCGGGGGCGAGACCCTCCGCCTCGGCCGCGGCGGCGAGCGCCTCGATCAAGAGGAAGACATAGGCGGGGCCGGAGCCGGAAACGGCGGTCACCGCGTCGATCTGCGCCTCGGCCTCGAGCCGCACGACCTGCCCCACCGCCGACAGCAGCCCCTCGGCAAGGTCGAGATCGGCAGGCGTTGCGGTGGCATTTCCGACAATCGCGGTGATGCCCCGGCCGATCGCGGCGGGGGTGTTCGGCATCGCGCGCACGAGCGGCGTGGCAGCGCCGAGAGTGGCTTCGAAACTGGCGATCGTGGTGCCCGCGGCGATCGAGACGAAAAGCGTCGCACCCCCGCCCAGCGCCTGCAACTGCGGCAGCGCGGCGCCCATCATCTGCGGCTTCACCGCGACGAGAACCACCGCCGGCGCGGCGGGCAGCGGGTCGTTCACGGCGACGCCGGTGCCCTTCAGCCAGTCGGAAGGATGCGGGTCGACCACATGAACGGCCTTGGGCGACAGCCCCTCGCGCAGCCAGCCGGCGAGCAGCGCCGAGCCCATCTTGCCGCAGCCCAGAAGCACCAGGCCGCGCGCCTCGATCGCAGAAAAATCCATGTCGTTCCCCTTTCGGGGGCGACCTTAGGCGCGGCCGTAGGCCTCCGCAATGGCGACCTTCATCGCCGCCTCGGGGGTCTCGTCGCCCCAGCAGCAGAGCTGCATCGCCGGGTAGAACCGCTCCGCCGCCATCACCGCGCCGCCGATCAGCCGGTCGATCTGCTCATGCGAGGCGATCTGGCCGCCGGCGAGCACGAGGCCATAGCGCCAGACCATCAGCTTCGGCTCGGGCCAGAAGGTGAAGCCGCCGGTCCAGACCTGATCGTTGATGCGGTTGAGCAGATCGTAGAGCGCGCCTTCGCGGTCGCGCGGCGGGTCGAGTTCGAAGGTCGAGATCAGCCGCAGCGTTTCGTCCTGCGCCGACCATGCGAGGGTGATCGAATAGGAGCGCCACTGCCCCTCCACCGCCATCGCGATCTGATCCTCGGCGACGCGGTCGAAATCCCATTCATGCGCCTCGGCCAGCGTCTCGACGACGTCGATCGGGTGGATCTCGGTCCCCTCGAGATAGTCCTCGGTCAATGCCATGCTCAGCCCCCCGGTGTTCTGTGCCCCCAGGATGCAGCCCCTAGGGTTTGGTATTGTCGCTAGGAACGGCGGTGGCAGCCACCTTTCCTACAATATATCGTGTCCTGCGTCGGGGCTTCTGTAAAGCGATTTGTCGTGGATAACTCGGCGCGCCGCCACGATATCTGGGGATAATGACCGAAACGGAAAGGGGGCGCGCCATCGCGGGCGCGCCCCCTTCGGTGCCGGGAAAGCGATCAGGCGGTGATCGAATAGCCGCCGTCGATGTCGTGGATGCCGCCGGTGAGGTTCTTCGCCTCGGGCGAGGCGAGGAAGGCCGCCATCGCGCCGACGTCGTCGATCGTGGTCAGCATATGGGTCGGCGCGCGCACCGTCGCCTCGGCGAGGAGCTTGTAGAAATGGTCGATGCCGGAGGCCGCGCGGGTCGCCAGCGGTCCGGGCGAGAGCGCATGCACGCGGATCCCCTTTTCGCCGAGCTCGGCCGCCGCATAGCGCACCGAGCTTTCGAGTGCGGCCTTCACCGGACCCATGATGTTGTAATGCTCCACCACCCGGGTCGAGCCGAAGAAGGAGACCGAAAGGCAGGTGCCCCCCTTCGCCATCAGCGGTTCGGCGGCGCGGATCATCCGCAGGAAGGAATGCACCGAGATGTCCATCGCGCGGCCGAAGCCCTCGGCCGACGTGTCGATGACGCGGCCGTGCAGATCCTCCTTCGGCGCGAAGGCGATCGAATGCAGGATGGTGTCGACCTTGCCCCAGCGCTCCTTCAGCTCGGCGAAGACGGTCTCCATCTCGCCGGGCACGGTGACGTCGAGCGGCATCATCACCTCGGCGCCGAGCTCCTCGGCGAGCGGGCGGACATGCGGCTCCGCCTTGGCGTTGAGCCAGGTCACCGCGAGATCGGCCCCCTGATTGCGGAATGCGCGCGCGCAGCCATAGGCGATGGACTGTGCATTGGCGATCCCGACGACGAGAATCTTCTGTCCCTGTAACGAAAACATGCTGCCTCCGAGCGTTGTTCGCCGCCATAGAGACACGACTTCTTTGAAAAATGGTAATGAAATTTCTGCATCGCAGAGATTTTGCTGCGTCGCAGCGCCAACTTTCGGGATCGCGTGACGATCGCGGGCGCAGCGCCGAAACAAGCGGCACCTCTGCGACATCTCGCCGCAGATGGCGGGCGGCGCGCCCTGGCGCCGCCCGCGCGGTTCAGAGGATCAGATCGCCCGCCGCGATTTCGGTGACCCCGACCAGCATGATCGAGAAATCGGCACCGCCATCGCCGTCGACGTCCCCCTCGAGGAAGCCGTTGCCATTCACCACGCGCATCCGCAGCTCGCCCGCATCGCCCGAGAAATGATCGACGAAGGTGAAGGCGCCGTCGCCCGCGGCGCCGATGTCGGCGTCGATCTGCGACAGGTCGATCCGGTCCTCGCCCGAGACGAAATCGGCGATCCGGTCGCGCCCGGTGCTCAGGCTGTCGCTGACCCGGCGGAAGACGAAGCTGTCGCCATCCCCGCCGCCGCGCAGCACATCCGCGCCGCTGCCGCCGATCAGCGTGTCCTCGCCCCAGGAGCCGAGGAGCGAATCATTGCCGCCCCCGCCGAGAAGCCGGCTGTCGCCATTGCCGTCGACCACGGTGTCGGCCCCGGCGTCGCCATAGAGCAGGTTCGCGCCGCCGCCGCCCTCGATCGAATCGTCGCCCCCCGAGCCGAAGATCGTGTCGTCGCCGCGGCCGCCCAGAACCGTGTCATTGCCGTCGTCCCCGTCGAGCAGGTTGTCGAAGGCATTGCCGGTGATCGTGTTGGCCAGCGCATTGCCGGTGCCGCGCAGGGCCTCGCCGCGCAGGGTGAGCACCTCGATCTCATCGGCGAGCGCATAGTCGCACCAGGCGCGCACCTCGTCGGTGACGCCGGTCTCGCTGCCCTCGGTGATCTCCACCGCCGGATCGTCGATCAGGTAGAGATCGCTGCCGGTGCCGCCGTTGACCACCCCGTTCACCGTGCCGCCGCGCAGGTCGATCACGTCGTCGCCCGGGCCCGTCAGCACGTCGCCAACGATCTGCCCGGTGTTGATCAGGTGATCGGCCCCGTTGCCGTTGAGCCGGATCGCCACATCCGTGCCCTGCATCAGCCCGCTGTTCACGATCCGGTTCCCCGCGAGCGAGGCGACGTTCAGCGCGGTCGTGCCGGAGATCGTGCCGCTGTTGATGATCGTATTCGCGTAGAGGCTGTCGCTCGTGCCGAAGCCGTTGTTGATCTGGATCGCGTCGTCATCCGCCGCGAAGATCGTGCCGGCATTGTTGATCCGGTTGCCGCCCGCCTGCAGCAGCACCCCATCGGTGCCGACGCCAGCCCCCGCGATCAACCCGAAGTTCGTCAGGATCAGGTTCGGAAAGCCCAGCCCCATGCCGAGCCCGTCGATCACCCCGCCGCCGCCGGTCGCACTGAGCGTGCCGCTCGCTCCGATGGTGATGCTGTTGGCCGCATCGTCGGTGTTCACCAGCGCGACGGCGGGGGCATCGGTGCCCATCACCGCACCGTAAACGGTGAGCGTCGCGCCGCTCATGGCGATCGGGGAAACGCCGCTCGCGGGCATCATCGAGCCCGCGGTGGTGACGAGCCCGGTTTCTCCGGCAGCGAGGCTTTGCGTGTTGCTCGTGCCATAGGTCACAAAGAAGGAAGTCATGGAAACCCCAGATGTTTTGGCGGTCGAAAGACCGTCCGGTTGCATCCGGGCACACCAAGGCACGCCGGCGAGGCCGACGACAATGAAGCGCACCCGGACAGTGTCGCGGTTGCTGCTTCACCGACCGGATCGCCCCACCCCACCGGTTTCGCAAGATCGAGCGTAGCGCATAGGCGGCGCTGCGTCCACCGCCGCGGGGCGCGCGGGCGCCGTTGCGTCACCCGCGCGAAGTTTCACCTCCCCGTCATCCGCCCGAGACATTTCCGACGTGAAACCGCGCGAGCTTCCCCGCGAAATCGCAACCGGGGAAACCACGATGCTGAAAACCGCTTCCTTTGCCACTCTGGCGCTCGCGCTCACCGCAACCACCGCGCTTGCGGGCACCGAAATCACCTGGTGGCACGGCATGAGCGGCCGCAACGGCGAGGTCATCAACGAGATCTCGCAGAAGTTCAACGACGCCCAGCAGGCCTGCCACCTCACCCCGATCTCGAAGGGCACCTATGAGGAGGCGCTCGCCTCCGGCATCGCCGCCTTCCGCTCGGGCGAGCAGCCGAACATCCTGCAGGTCTTCGACGCGGGCGCGGCCACGATCATCGCCGCCAAGGGCGCTACGATCGCCGCCGAGGATCTGCTCACCGGCGCGGGCAAGGCCTTCGACCGTGACGACTTCATCCCGGGCGTGCGGAATTTCTACGCCGACAAGGACGGCAAGTTCATCGGCATGCCGTTCAACTCCTCGGCGCCGATCATGTATTTCAACACCGAGGCCTTCGCGAAGGCCGGTGTCGAGCCGCCGAAGACCTGGGAAGAGTTCGAAGCGGTCGCGCCGAAGCTGAAGGAGGCGGGCTATATCCCGCTCGCCGCCTCGCAGCTGACCTGGATGATGGTCGAGAACTTCAAGTCGCGCAACAACCAGCAGTTCGCCACCAACGACAACGGCTATGACGGCGCCGCGGGCACCGAGCTGATCGTGAACGACGCGAACCAGGTGATGATGTTCGACAAGCTGAAGGACTGGGCCGACAAGGGGCTTTACGGCTTCTACGGCGCGGGCTGGGCGGACAACCAGAAGCCCTTCGAAGAGGGCAAGGTGGCGATGTGGATCGGCTCCTCGGGCTCCTTCGGCGGGCTCACGAAGACCGCCGTCATGCCCTTCTCGGCGACCTTCATGCCCTATTGGGCCTCCCTCGGCGAGGGCAAGCAGAGCTTCATCGGCGGCGCCGCGCTTTTCGCGATGGCGGGCAAGCCGAAGGCGGAGAACGACTGCACCGCCGAGTTCTTCTCCTTCCTGACCTCGCCCGAGGTGCAGGTCTACTGGCACGAGAACACCGGCTACGTGCCGATCACCACCGCCGCCTATGACCTCGCCAAGGAGCAGGGCTGGTACAAGGAGCACCCGATCGCCGAGGTCGGCATCCAGCAGCTGATGCTGCCGGGCGGCGAATGGACGAAGGGCTATCGCCTCGGCTTCTTCCCGCAGATCCGCTCGATCGAGGAGCGCGAGTTCAACCGCATCTTCTCGGGCGAGGTGACGCCGCAGCAGGCCTTCGACACGATCGAGAGCGAGGGCAACGCGCTGCTCGCCCGTTTCGCCAAGACCGGCGGCTGAGGCGGCCCACAGATCAACGGCCTCGGGCGCCCGCGCGCCCGGGGCCTTCGCTTTTCCCGCCCAGACCGGAGCGCCCGTGACCGATACGACCCTTTCCCCCGGCCCTGCCCGCCGCTGGCTGCGCCGGCTGGGCGGCGCCGATGCGCCCCCCGCCAAGCGCGTGCAGTTCGACCGCCCGCTGACGCCCTGGCTCTTCCTGGCGCCGCAGCTCGCGGTGGTGGTGATCTTCTTCTACTGGCCCTCGGTGCAGGCGGTGACCTCGAGCTTCTACCTCGAGGATCCCTTCGGTTTCGGCGCCTCCTTCGTCGGGCTCGACAATTACCGCGACACGCTGGCGGCGCGGGAATACCGCGGCATTGCGCTGTTCACCGCGGGCTTTGCCGCGGTGGTGACGGCGCTCGCACTTGGCCTGGGCCTCTTGCTCGCGGTGAAGGCCGACAAGGTGATCCGCGGCGCCGGCGCCTACAAGACGGCGCTGATCTCGGTCTATGCGATCGCGCCGCCGGTCGCCGCGCTGATCGGGATGATGCTTTTCGACATGCATGTCGGCCCCTTCACCCAGGCCGCGGCCTTTTTCGGCTATGACCTCAAGGTCGGCATCAACTACTGGGACACCGCCTTCGCGATGGTGCTGATCGCGGTCTGGAAGCAGATCCCCTACAATTTCATCTTCTTCCTCTCGGGGCTGCAATCGGTGCCGGTCTCGGTGCGCGAGGCGGCGCTGATCGACGCGCGTTCGGGCTGGCGGCGGTTTTGGGACGTGACGCTGCCGCTCTTGGCGCCCACCGCCTTCTTCCTGCTGATCATCAACGTGACCTATGCGCTTTTCGACACGTTCGGGATCATCGACGTGATCGTGAAGGACAAGCCCGCGAACAACCCGATGACCCTCGTCTACAAGGTCTATCTCGACGGGTTCAAAGGCAACGACATCGGCGGCTCCTCGGCGCAGTCGGTGATCCTGATGGTGCTCGTCGCGGCGCTCACCGTGGTGCAGTTCCGCTTCCTCGAACGCCGCGTGCATTACGGGTGAGCCGATGACCAGAATCAAACCCCTCGACCATGCGATCCTGATCCTCGGCGCGCTTTTCCTGATCGTGCCGGTGGCGCTTGCGGTGATGTCCTCGACCCATACGGCGGCCGACATCCACATGAATGCGCTCTCGCTCCTGCCCGGCGGCCACGGGGTCGAGACCTACACCAAGGTGCTCACCCACAAGGGCGGCTTCACCGGCGAGGTGACCGGGCTGCGGATGATGTTCAACTCGCTCGTGATGGGCCTCGGCTTTGCGGTGGGCAAGATCGTGCTCTCGATGTGCGCGGCCTATGGCCTCGTCTATTTCCGCTTCCGCTTTGCCACCGCGCTCTTCTGGATGATCTTCACCACGCTGCTCTTGCCGCTCGAAGTGCGGATCATGCCCTCCTATCAGGTGATGAGCGATCTGCATCTGCTCAACACCTGGACCGGGCTGATCGTGCCGCTGCTGGCCTCGGCGACCGGCACCTTCTACTTCCGCCAGTTCTTCAAATCCGTCCCCGACGAGATCCTCGAGGCGGCGCGGATCGACGGCGCCGGGCCGGTGAAATTCTTCCTCGACATCCTCGTGCCGCTCTCGCGCACGATGATGGCCGCGATCTTCATCATCATGTTCGTCTATGGCTGGAACCAGTATCTCTGGCCGATCCTGATGACGACGGACGAGCGGTTCTTCACGCTGATGCGCGGCATCAAGTCGATCCTGCAGGTCTGGATCGGCGCGCAGATCCCCGATTACAACGAAGCCTTCGCCCTTGCGGTGCTGGCGATGCTGCCCCCCGTGGCGGTCGTCGTCTTCTTCCAGCGCATGTTCATCAAGGGCCTGACCGAAAGCGACAAATGATGGCCGAGATCACCCTCAAATCCGTGGGCAAGACCTATACGGGCGGCGTCACCGCCGTCTCCGGCGTCGAGCTTGCGATCCGCGATGGCGAATTCATCGTGCTCGTCGGCCCCTCGGGCTGCGGGAAATCGACGCTCCTGCGCATGGTCGCGGGGCTCGAGGAGATCACCGCGGGCGAAATCGCGATCGGCGGGCGCGTGGTGAACGCGCTCGAACCGGCCGAGCGCGACATCGCGATGGTGTTCCAGAATTACGCGCTTTATCCGCATATGACCGTCGCCGAGAACATGGGCTACGGGCTGAAGAACCGCGGCACCGCGCGCGCCGAGATCGCCGCACGGGTGGCGGAGGCGGCAAAGATGCTCGAACTCACCCCCTATCTCGACCGCAAGCCGCGCGCGCTTTCGGGCGGGCAGCGCCAGCGCGTCGCGATGGGGCGCGCGATCGTGCGCCAGCCGGCGGCCTTCCTCTTCGACGAGCCGCTCTCGAACCTCGACGCGAAGCTGCGCGTGACGATGCGCGGCGAAATCCGCAAGCTGCAGCGCCGCCTCGGCACCACCGCGCTTTACGTCACCCATGACCAGCTCGAGGCGATGACCTTGGCCGACCGGCTCGTCGTGCTGAACGGCGGGCGGATCGAGCAGGTGGGCACGCCGCTCGAGGTCTATCACCGCCCGGCCTCGACCTTCGTGGCAAGCTTCATCGGCGCGCCGGCGATGAACCTCGTCGATGCGCGCGTCGAACACGGCCGCCTCACGCTCGAGGGCCATGACCTCGGCCCGGTCGCGGCCCCCGCGGGGCCGGTCACGCTTGGCCTGCGCGCCGAGGAGCTGCACCCCGATCCGACCGGCGTCCCGCTCGAGGTCGATTACGTCGAGGAGCTCGGCGCGAGCCGGATCGTGCATGGGCTGATCGCCGGGCAGCGCCTCGCCGTGGTGTTGCCGCCCGAGGCGCCGCTAAGCGCGCTCTTGCACCTGCGCCCCGCCCCGGGCGCGCTGCATCTCTTCGACACGATGACCGGCAAGCGCCTCGACAGCCCCGCGCCCCGCGCCCGCGTGACGGAGCCCGCGCTGTGATCCGCGAGACGGTTTCCGCCCTGCCCGCCCCCGGCGCGGCGGCGCGCGACCTTGCCGCCCTGCCCCGCACCGTCGTCGCGCATGACGCCCATGCCGCGACGATCCCGGCGCTGAACCTTGTCGAGACCGGCGGCACCGCGCCGCCCGCCCCGCTCGCCTTCCCGATCCGGGTCGCGGCCTGGAACCTCGAGCGCTGCCTCTTCCCCGAAAGCACCGCGGTGGCGCTTGCGGGCGCCGATCTCGTGCTGCTCTCCGAGATGGATTGCGGCACGGCCCGCACCGCGCAGAGCCACCCCACCGCCGAGATCGCCGCGACGCTCGGCATGGGTTACGCCTATGCGGTCGAGTTCCTGGAGCTTGGCCTCGGCTCCCCCGAGGAGCGCGATTTCTGCACCGATGACTTCAACCGTCTGGGATTTCACGGAAATGCGCTGATGGCGCGCGCGCCGCTTGGCGCGGTTTTCGCGCTGCGCCTGCCCGGCCATCGGCAATGGTTCACCGATGCCGATCAGCCGCGGCTGGGCGAGCGACTGGCGATCGGCGCGCGGATCGAGACCGAGGCCGGGCCGATGCTCGCCGTCTCCACCCATCTCGAAAGCGCCTGCGGCGCCGATCATCGCGCGGCGCAGATCGCCGCGCTGATCGCGGCGGTTGACTTGGCGTTTCCGGGCCTGCCGGTGCTGATCGGCGGCGATCTGAACACCGGCAACCACGCCGGGGGCGACTGGCGCGCCGAGGGGCTTTTCGCGGTGGCGCAGGCGGCAGGCTTCACCGCGCAGGGCGGGCCGGAGGAGGCCCCGACGACGCGGCCGAGCCTGATCACCCGCTGGCCCGAACGCGCGATGAAACTCGACTGGTTCCTCGCCCGCGGCCTGGAGTTGGGGGAAACCGCAATCCGCCCCGCGCTCACGCCCGACGGCACGCCGCTTTCGGATCACGACCGGATCGAGACGGTGATCCGCGGGTTCGGCTGAACCGGCGGTCAACAGGCAGAGCCCGCCCCACAGGGCGCGTCATATTTTCTTTTCAGGGGAACGGCTTGGTGGAGCTGAGGGGGATCGAACCCCTGACCTCATCATTGCGAACGATGCGCTCTCCCAACTGAGCTACAGCCCCTCGCCGTGTGCGGGCTTTTCGCCCAGGGCCGGGGCATTGTCAAGCGGCCCCGACCCGGTTTTTCGAAGATTTTTTCCGCGCCCGCGCGGCGCCCCTCAGGCAGAGACGCCAAGCTTGCTGCGCACGAAGGCGACGAGGTCGGAAGCCGGGCGCGCACCCGCCGCCCGTGCCACTTCGCGGCCCTTGCGGAACAGGATGAAGGCGGGAATCCCCTGGATCCGGTAGCGCTGCGTCGCGACCGGGTTTTCCTGCGTGTTGATCTTGGCAAAGCGCACCTGCCCCGCCATCTGCCCCGCCGCCGCCTGGAATTGCGGCGCCATCTGCCGGCAGGGGCCGCACCAGGGTGCCCAGAAATCGACGACGAGCGGCACGTCGTCGCGCTCGGCCTTGGCGAGGGTCTCGAACTCGACCTCGCTCACCTTGCCCGACATCAGCGGCGCGCCGCAGACACCGCATTTCGGCCCCGCCGAAAGCTTGTCGGCGGGAACCTTGTTCGCCTGCCCGCAGTCGAGGCAGGTCACTCTCAGACCCTCAGCCATCATGGCCTCCGTTACATTCGTGTTGCAGAATATATTGGAAAGCATCGGCCCGGATACAAGGAGCAAGCATGACCCCCTGGCGAGAATTGCCACCCGAGAAGCAGGCGCAGTTGCAGACCGCCTATGCCGAGGAGATGGCGCGGCAGACGAACACCTGCGCGATGGACGAAAAGATCGCGCGTTTCGCGGCCTGGCTTGCGCCGCTGGGCGTGAGCTTCACCGAGGAAGACCTGCCGCGGCGCAAACGGTTAGGGCGCGAGGGGGGCGCTGCCCCCCTTTTTGGCTGCGCCAAATTCACCCCCCGGAGTATTTCATCCAAGAAAAAGCCCTGTTTTCCTTGGTCAAATACTCCGGGGTGAATTCCGATCCGCAGGAGCGGAAGAGGGGCAGCGCCCCTCCCCTTCACTCGGTCATGTAGCTTTCCATCGGCGGGCAGGTGCAGACGAGGTTGCGGTCGCCATAGACGTTGTCGACGCGGCCGACGGGCGGCCAGTATTTGTCGACGCGGAAGGCGCCCGGCGGGAAGCAGCCCTGCTCGCGCGAATAGGCGCGGTCCCAGTCCGCGACCAGATCCTCGACCGTATGCGGCGCGTGATGCAGCGGGCTGTCCTCGGCCGCGATCCGCCCCTCGGCGACATCGGTGATTTCGGCGCGGATCGCCTCGAGCGCGGTGATGAAGCGGTCAAGCTCCGCCTTCGTCTCGCTCTCGGTCGGCTCCACCATCAGCGTGCCGGCGACCGGCCAGCTCATCGTCGGCGCATGAAAACCGTTGTCGATCAGGCGCTTGGCGACATCGTCGACGGTCACACCGACCTCGGCAAACGCGCGCGTGTCGAGGATGCACTCATGCGCGACACGCCCCCGGTTGCCCATGAAGAGGATCGGATAGGAGGGCTTCAGCCGCGCCGCGATGTAATTCGCGTTGAGGATCGCGACGCGCGTCGCCTGCGTCAGCCCAGCGCCGCCCATCATCAGGCAATAGGCCCAGGAAATCAGCAGGATCGAGGCCGAGCCATAGGGCGCCGCGCTCACCGGCCCTTCTTCTCCTCCGGTCTCCGAATGGCCCGGCAGGAAAGGCGCAAGATGTTCCTTCACCCCGATCGGCCCCATGCCCGGGCCGCCGCCGCCATGCGGAATGGCGAAGGTCTTGTGCAGGTTGAGGTGGCTCACATCGCCGCCGATCTCGCCCGGCTTCACCAGGCCGACGAGCGCGTTCATGTTCGCGCCGTCGATATAGACCTGCCCGCCGAACTGATGGGTGATGTCGCAAACCTGCTTCACCGTCTCCTCGAAAACGCCATGGGTCGAGGGGTAGGTAATCATGCAGGCGGCGAGGTTGGCGCCCGCCGCCGCGGCCTTTTCCGCGAAATCCTCGAGGTCGATATCGCCATTCGGCGCGGCCTTGACCACGACGACCTGCATCCCCGCCATATGGGCCGATGCCGGGTTGGTGCCATGCGCCGAAACCGGAATGAGGCAGACGCGGCGATGCCCCTCGCCGCGCGCGCGGTGATAGGCGGCGATCGTCATCAGCCCGGCATATTCGCCCTGCGCGCCGGAATTCGGCTGCATCGAGAAGGCGTCGTAGCCGGTGATCTCGCAGAGTTTCCCGGTGAGATCGGCGATCACCTCGGCATAGCCCTCGGCCTGGTTCGCCGGCACGAAGGGGTGCAGCGAGGAGAACTCGGGCCAGGTGATCGGCATCATCTCCGCCGCGGCGTTGAGCTTCATCGTGCAGGAGCCAAGCGGGATCATCGCGCGGTCAAGCGCGAGGTCGCGGTCGGAAAGCCGGCGCATGTAGCGCATCATCTCCGACTCGGCCCGGTTCATGTCGAAGACCGGGTGGGTCAGGTAGGGGGTGGTGCGCAGCATCGCCTCGGGGAAGCCGAGCTCGACCGTCTCGGGCGCGGGCTCGGTGATGCCGAAAGCGTCGAGCACGCGGGCGATCACGTCGCCATCGGTGAGTTCGTCGACCGAGATGCCGACGCGGTCACGCCCGACCCGGCGCAGGTTGATGCCGCGGTGGCGCGCGGCCGCCAGAATGCCCTGCTGGCCCACGCCGACCTTCACCGTGATCGTGTCGAAGAAGGCGGCGGGCTGCACCTCGGCCCCGGCGGCGAGCAGCGCATCGCGCAGCCGCACCGCGTTGAAATGCACCATTTCCGCGATGCTGCGCAGCCCGACCGGGCCGTGGAAAACGGCGTAGAAGCTCGCCATCACCGCAAGCAGCGCCTGCGCCGTGCAGACGTTCGAGGTGGCTTTCTCGCGGCGGATATGCTGCTCGCGCGTCTGCAGGCTGAGGCGGTAGGCCTTGTTCCCGCGGCTGTCGATCGAGACGCCGACGATGCGCCCGGGCATCGACCGCTTGAATTCGTCGCGCGTCGCCATGAAGGCCGCATGCGGGCCGCCATAGCCCATCGGCACGCCGAAGCGCTGCGCCGAGCCCACCGCGATATCGGCCCCCATCGCGCCCGGCTCCTTGAGCAGGCAGAGCGCGAGCAGATCCGTCGCGACCACCGCCAAGGCCTTGGCCGCGTGGAGTTTTTCGATCAGACCCGTGAAATCGCGAACATGGCCATAGGTGCCCGGATACTGGAAGATCGCGCCGAAGACCTGCTCGGGCACCAGCGCCTCGGGCTCGCCCTTGACGATCTCGATGCCAAGCGGCAGCGCCCGCGTCTCGATCACGCCGATCACCTGCGGATGCAGGTTCACGTCGACAAAGAACGCCCGCGCTTTCGATTTCGCCGAGCGTTCGGCCATCGTCATCGCCTCGGCCGCCGCCGTCGCCTCATCAAGCAGGCTCGCGTTCGCGACCGGCAGGCCGGTGAGATCCGCCACCATCGTCTGATAGTTCAGAAGCGCCTCGAGCCGCCCCTGCGCGATCTCCGGCTGATAGGGGGTATAGGCGGTGTACCAGGCCGGGTTTTCCAGAATGTTGCGCTGGATCGCGGGCGGCGTGACGGTGCCATAATACCCCTGCCCGATCAGCGAGGTCATCACCCGGTTCTTCGCCGCCACCCCGCGCAGCTTCGCAAGCAGCGCATGTTCGGTGAGCGGCGCCCAGGATAGCGGCGCCTTCTGGCGGATGCTTTTCGGCACCGTCTCGTCGATCAGCGCCTCGAGGCTCGGCGCCCCCACGGCCTTGAGCATCTCGGCCATCTCGGCGGGGCTCGGCCCGATATGGCGGCGGTTCGCGAAATCGTAGGTATCGTAGCGCGTGGGGGTGAACATGGCCTTACCCGATGAAATCCTTGTAGGCGGCTTCGGACATGAAGCCCTCGATCTCGGTGATGTCGGCGGGTTTCATCTTGAAGAACCACGCCCCCATCGGATCCTCGTTCACGAGGCCGGGGCTGTCGGGCAGCTCCTCGTTGATCTCGACGATCTCGCCGTCGATCGGGGCGAGGATGTCCGACGCCGCCTTGACCGATTCGATCACGCAGATCTCGTCGCCCTTGGCGACCTCGCTGCCCGGCTCGGGCAGTTCGACAAAGACGACATCGCCCAGCTGTTCGGAGGCGTGCTCGGTGATGCCCACCACGACGAGGTCGCCCTCGATGCGCAGCCACTCGTGGTCTTCGGTGAATTTGATCGTCATCTGGGGGGCTCCTCAGCGCTTGTAGGTGTTGGGAAGGAAGGGCATTGCGGCGATCACCGCGGGCAGGCGCTTGCCGCGCACCTCGCCAAAGACGGTGTCGCCCGGCTTCAGATCGGCGGGCAGATAGGCCATCGCCATCGGCGCCTCGATCGAGGGGCCGAAGCCGCCCGAGGTGACGGCGCCGATGGGCGCCCCGCCCTCGGCGGCGGCGAAGATCTCGACCCCTTCGCGCATCGGCGCGCGGCCCTCGGGGCGCAGGCCCATGCGCTTGCGCGCCGGCCCCTCGGCCAGCTCGCGCAGGATGCGCGCGGCGCCCGGGAAGCCGCCTTCGCGCGCACCGCCCGCGCGGCGCGCCTTCTGGATCGCCCAGGTCAGCCCCGCCTCGACCGGCGAGGTGGTGGTGTCGATGTCATGGCCGTAAAGGCAAAGCCCGGCCTCGAGGCGCAGGCTGTCGCGCGCGCCAAGGCCGATCGGCGCGACCTCGGGCTGGGCCAGCAGCGCGCGGGCGAAGGCCGCGATCACGCTTTCCGGCACGGAAATCTCGAACCCGTCCTCACCGGTATAACCCGAGCGCGAGACCCAAAGCTCGGCGCCCTCGAAGGCGAAATCCGCGGCCTCCATGAAGCGCATCGCGGCGACGCCCGGCAGGATCCGTTCGAGCGCAGCCTCGGCCTGCGGCCCCTGCAGCGCGAGCAGCCCGCGCCCGGTGACGACCTGAACGCCCGCGACATGGGCCTGAAGATGCGCGATATCGGCCTCGGCGCAGGCGGCATTGACGACGAGGAACAGATGCCCCGCGCGGCGCGTCACCATCAGATCGTCGAGGATGCCGCCGGCGTCATTGGTGAACATTGCATAGCGCTGCCGGTTCAGCCCGAGCCCGGCGATATCGACCGGCACCAGCGCCTCGAGCGCGGCCACGGCCTCGAGCGGCAGGATCACCTGCCCCATGTGGCTCACGTCGAAAAGCCCCGCGGCGGCGCGGGTGTGCAGATGCTCTTTCAGCACCCCCATCGGATATTGCACGGGCATTTCCCAGCCCGCGAAAGGCACCATCTTGGCGCCCAGTTCCACATGCAGATCGTAAAGCGCCGTGCGCCTGAGCCCAGCTTCCGCGGCCATCGCGTCCCCTTTCAGCCGGAAACCCCGGCACCGAATCCCATGGCCTTTCGGCCCGCTCGATGCCCCCCCTGTCCTTGCCCGCCTGCGCGGACGCCTGAGATCATTATCCCTTCGGCGGGCTCCGCCACGCGGCGGCGCCTCTCTCCAGAGTCCTTCGTCAGAACGGTCCTTTCGCCTGAGAGTTTACCGGGGCGGTTGCTCCTTCGGCCCTGACCTTGCGGCCAGTGTCTCCCGATCCTGACACAAATCGGATAGCCGAGGCCGCGCGCGGCTGGCAAGCGGAATTTCCGGATCCGACGCTTTTCAGCCAAAAGCGACACGGGCCGGTCGGAAATGCCCGCAGAACGGCCAAAGGAAAAGGCCGGGAAACCCCGGCCCTTCATCTTGCCAAAAATACCTCGGGGTGCGGGGCAGCGCCCCGCTCCGCCGGCTCAGCCCTTCGCGCGCACCTTGTGCAGGAGCGGCAGCAGATCCGCCATCTCCGGCCCGTGATCCATCCCGGTGAGCGCGCGGCGCAGCGGCATGAAAAGCCCCTTGCCCTTGCGCCCGGTCGCGGCCTTCACCGCCCCGGTCCACTCGCTCCAGGTGGTCGCGGTGAAGGGCGGCTCGGGCAAAAGCGCCATCGCCGTCGCGATGAACTCCGCATCCTCGGGCGCCACCGCCGGCTCGGCCCCGTTCAGCACGAGATCGGCCCATTGCCCGAGATCGTCGAGCTTGTCGATGTTCTTCGAGGCGACGGCCCAGAAGGCCTCCGCCTGCGCCGCCGGAATGCCGAGCTTCGCCACGCGATCGGCCACCGCGGAAAAAGGCAGATGGTGGTTGCGCGCGCGGGTGAGCGGGATCAGATCGGCCGGATCGAATTTCGTCGGCGCGGCGCCGAACTGGCCCAGATCGAACCCCTCCGCCAGCTCGTCGAGCGACATCCTGAGTTCCACCGGCTGGCTCGAGCCGAGCCGCGCCATCATGCTCAGAAGCGCCTCGGGCGCGATGCCCCCCTCGCGCAGATCGCGGATCGAAAGCGCGCCGAGCCGCTTCGACAGCTCCTCGCCCTGCGGCCCGGTGAGCAGCGAGTGATGCGCGAATTCGGGCGGCCGGCCGCCCAGCGCCTGCATGATCTGGATCTGCGTCGCGGTGTTCGTCACATGATCGGCGCCGCGCACGATATGGGTCACGCCCATCTGGATGTCGTCGACCGACGACGCAAATGTGTAAAGCACCTGCCCCGTGGTCTTGATCAGCACCGGATCGGAAACCGAAGCCGCGTCGATCGAGATCGGGCCGATGATCCCGTCCGTCCACTCGATCCGCACCTGGTCGAGCAGGAAGCGCCAGTAGCCCTCGCGCCCCTCGTCGCGCCAGGCCTCTTTCTGCGCCTCCGTCGCCGCCAGCGCCGCGCGGTCGTAGACCGGGGGCTTGTGCATGTTGAGCTGCTTCTTGCGCTTCAGGTCCAGCTCGGTCGGGCTTTCGAAACATTCGTAAAGCCGGCCCATCGAACGCAGGCTTTCCGCCGCCGCCTCATAGCGGTCGAGGCGCAGCGACTGGCGCTCCTCGCGGTCCCAGCTCAGGCCCAGCCATTCGAGATCGGCCTTCAGTGCGTCGACATATTCCTCCTTCGAGCGCTCCTGATCGGTGTCGTCGATGCGCAGGATGAAGCTGCCGCCGGCCTTGCGCGCGACGAGGTAGTTCATCAGCGCGGTGCGCAGGTTGCCGACATGGATGTAGCCGGTGGGCGAGGGGGCGAAGCGGGTAACGGTGGTCATCGGGCTCTCCTGTTGCGGCTCCTCTTTCACAAAGGGGCGATTTTGTCCATATCCGGAGGGGGTGCGGCGCAGGTGCGCGACCCGGATGGAGGCGAAAATGACTGGCTGGAAAGGGCGCGAAGCGCCGACGCTCGACGAGATCGAGGCGATGGCGGAGGCGGCGCGCGCCGCGCTGCCCGCGGCCTTTCGCGGCCCCGCCGCGGCGGTGGTGCTGCGGGTCGAGGATTTCGCCCCCGACGCGATCCTCGACGAGATGGGGATCGAGGATGCCTTCGAGCTGACCGGGCTTTACGAGGGCGTGCCGATGACCGAAAAATCGGTGATGGACCCGACCGGTCCCGACGTGATCTGGCTCTTCCGCCGCGCGCTCCTCGACGAATGGATCGCACGGGGGGATGTTGCACTCGACGCCCTGGTTTCCCATGTCTTCGTGCATGAGATGGCGCATCACTTCGGCTGGTCGGATGGCGATATCGCCACGATCGACCGCTGGTGGGAGTGAGCGCGCCAGGACTTGCCGCGCCGGCGCGCGGCGCTAGCTGAGCCCGAACCGGGAGGAGAGACGATGACCGAACCGCAGACGAAGCCGCATCTGTCGCGCCGCGCGACGCTCCTCGCCGTGGCGGGCACGCTCGCCGCCCCGGCGCTGACCGGCCAGGCCGCCGCCCAGACGACCCCCGAGCCGCCGCTCAAGGACGTGCCCGCGATCGCGCCCTGGCGGCGCCTCACGCTCGGCACCTTCACCGTGACGCCGCTGCTGGCCGGGACGCGGGTGATGGATCACCCGCATGACACTTTCGGCACCGACGCGAGCGCGGACGATTTCGAGGCGCTCTCCACCGCGCGCTTCCTGCCCACCGACAAGTCTTTGAATTTCTTCACACCGGTGCTGGTCGAGACTGGCTCGGATGTCGTGCTTTTTGACACCGGCCTCGCCCCCGACGGCATTCGCGCGGCCCTTGCCGCCGCCGGCAAGGCGCCCGAGGACGTCACCCTCGTCGTGCTCACCCATATGCATGCCGACCACATCGGCGGGCTGAGCGACGGCACCGGCCTGACCTTTCCGCAGGCGAAATACGCCACCGGGCAGATGGAATTCGACTATTGGGCGAAGAGCGGCAACGAGGTTTTCGAGGCGAAGATCCGCCCGCTCGCCGATCAGCTGCGTTTCCTCACCGATGGCGAGACGGTCGTTTCCGGCGTCACCGCGATCCTCGCGCCGGGGCATACGCCCGGCCACATGGCCTTCGAGATCGAGAACGGCGGGCGGAAGCTGATCCTCACCGCCGATACCGCGAACCATTACGTCTGGTCGCTCGAGCGCCCCGACTGGAAGGTGCGCTTCGACATCGACCCGGCACAGGCCGCCGCCACGCGCCACCGCCTGCTCGGCCGGATCGCCGCGGAACGGCTGCCCTTCATCGGCTATCACATGCCCTTCCCCGGCGTCGGCTTTCTCGAGCCCACCGATCAGGGCTTCCGCTTCGTGCCCGCAAGCTATCAGTTCGACCTCTGAGCCCCGCGGCCTGATCGGCGCGCCAAAGGCCACGCCCCCGGAACGGGCGGGCAGCCCTTTGCCAGCGGCGCGGGGCAGCAGGCGCCCCGTCTCGCCCTGTCTGGGGTGGCGGGCCACGCGCTCCCGCGCGGGAATGCCCGAACACGCAGAGAAACGGCACGCGGGGCATCTCTGCCCCCGCGTGCCGCGCCGGCGGCGGCCCCGGAGCGGCCGCGCCCGCCAGAGCTCGACGCCGCTCAGGCGGCGTCGGTAATCTCCATCCGCACCAGCGTCTGGTTCAGCAGGATATAGGCGATCTCGCCGAAGGTGACCGGGCCGGTGAAGGCGCCGGTGCGTTGCCCCTCGAGCTCGCCGTAGAGGTAGTTCAAGATGCAGTTGCAGGAATACTGCCCCGCCCCCGCATCGCCCGCGCCCTGCGCGAAGGCCTGCGCATAGGAGCCGAGCGCATTGGCGAGCCGGTATTCGACGCCGGCCACCACCGGGGCATAGAATTTCACCTCGCCCTTCTCCGCGTCGACCGACTGGATCGAGACATTGACGAGCGCCCCGGCGTAGTTCGCCACCAGCGGCAGGCGGGTGTCGATCCCCTGCTCCTCGATGTAGCGCGCGAGATCGACCTCGGCGCCGTTCACCACCGCCGTCTTCGCGGTGAACCCGCCCTCCGGGAAGGTGAAGCTCAGATCGGCACGGTCGCCCTGCGCGAAGATATTGAGAATGTCGAGGTCGATCTGCACGCCCTCGCGCAGCGCGACATGGAGCAGCACCGCCCCCTCGTCATGGCTTTCCCCGGTAGCACCGTCGAAGACGAGCGGCGCGCTTCGGCCGATCTCGTCCAGCGCGACGCCGGTGATCCAGCCCGCGAGCGGCTGATCGAAGAGGCCGGGATAGCCCTGCCCCTCCACCGCGAAATTCGAATGCGCGATGGAAAAGGCCGGGATCATGATCATCGTCACGCCGCCCGGCGCATAGCCCTCGGCGATGCGCGGCAGATCGGCGAGCGGAAGATAGCGCGGGGTCGCGCCCGTCGCCTCCTCGAAGGTCGTGCAGAAGAGCCGGTCGCGCACCATCGCGCCGCCCGTCTCGGTCACGAAATAGACCGTCGTTCCGCCGATCCAGGTGCCGCGTGGCAATTGCGCGAGCAGCTCCGCCGCACCGGCGAGCACCATCACCGCCCCGCTCTCGATTCGTCCTGCCGCCTCGGCGACGGTGAGCATCTCATTTTTCATGGTCACCCCTCCCCGGGTTCAGAATTTGGCGATATCGGCGGTGGCGAAGCTGTTCTTCGCGACGAAGTCGCGCAGCTCGGCGATCTTGGCCGCAAGCGTGCCGGGCGCCGAGGCCACCTCGCGGCGCAGCCGCGAGATCAGGATCCGGGTCGCGAGCGAGGCCGTCGACAGATCGGAATTCGAGGTCAGAACACGCGTCCAGCGCGGATCGTTTGCTTCGGGAATCATCCTGCTCCTCCGCAGTTGCCAATCCACATAAACCGCGAAAAGCTTAAGCAATCGTTGCAGTTTTCCCGCTATTGCACGGCTCAGGAAGCTTCTCCCTTGGATCGCCGGGGGGAAGCTGCAATGATCCGATCAGACCGCCCCGAACAGGCACCGCGAACAGGCCCCCCATGACCCCGATCCTTACCGTGACGCTCAACCCGACGGTCGATCTGTCGATCCATGCCGATCAGGTCGCCGCCGAGCGCAAGCTGCGCTGCTCCCGCCCCGACACCGATCCGGGCGGCGGCGGGCTCAACGTCTCGCGCGCGATCTCGGCGCTCGGCGGCCATTCCACCGCCTTCGTCGCGCTCGGCGGGCCGACCGGCGACAAGGTGATGCACCTGCTCGCCGAGGCCGGCATCGGCCTCTCGCCCTTTCCCGCGCCGGGCGAGACGCGCCAGAGCCTCACCGTCACCGACCAGCGCACCGGCGAGCAGTACCGCTTCGTGATGCCCGGGCCGGAATGGACGCCACGCGACGTGACCAAGGTGCTCGACCGGATCGGCAAGGCGGCGCCCGAAAACGGCATCGTCGTGCTTTCCGGCAGCCAGCCGCCGGGCGTGCCCGACGACTTCCCCGCGCGCCTCGCGACGCGGATCGCGCGCACGCGTGCGCGGTTCTTCCTCGACACCTCGGGCAAGGCGCTGCACCGGCTGCTCGAGGCCGGGGCGAAGCCGGTCGACGTGCTGCGGATGGACGATCTCGAGGCGGAGGAGCTCGCCGGGCGGGCGCTGCCCGAGCGCCGCGACAGCGCCGATTTCGCGCAAAGCCTCGTCACCCGCGGCATCGCGCGCGCGGTGATCGTGGCGCGCGGCGCCGATGGCAACGTGCTCGCCACCGACAGCGAGCGCTGGGTGGCGCAGGCGGTGCCCGACGCCGTGATCTCCAAGGTCGGCGCGGGCGACAGTTTCGTCGCCGCCTTCGCGCTCGCCCGCGCGCGGGGGCTGAGCCGGCCCGAGGCGCTGAAATGGGGATCCTCGGCGGCGGCGGCCGCGGTGATGACGCCGGCGACCGACCTCTGCACGTTGAAGGACGTGCGCCGGCTGCTGCGGCATTGCACGCTTGAGGAGGTCTGAGAGGGGGCGCTGCCCCCTCACCCCCGAGGTATTTCGGGCAAGATGAAGGGGCTTTCATCTTGCCCGAAATACCTCGGGGTGAATTTGCGCGGCAGCGCAAAGAGGGGCAGCGCCCCTCCCGCCCTCAGCCAGGGTCGCGCCAGCGGTTCACCATCGGATAGCGCCGGTCGAGCCAGAAGGCCCGCATCGTCAGCCGCGGCCCGGGCGCCGACTGGAAGCGCTTCCATTCCGAGATGTAGAGCAGGTGTTCGATCCGCTTCACCGTGGCGCGCTCGAAGCCGGCGGCGACGATTTCCGCGACCGACTGGTCGCGCTCGACGAGGCGTTCGAGGATCGCGTCGAGCACCTCATAGGGCGGAAGGCTGTCCTGATCCTTCTGGTTCTCGCGCAGCTCCGCGCTTGGCGGTTTGGTGATGATCTGCGGCGGCACGACCTCCCCCTCCGGCCCCTTCATCCAGGGGCGGTGATGGGCGTTGCGCCAGCGGCAGGTCTCGAACACGCGGGTTTTATAAAGGTCTTTCAACGGGTTGTAGCCGCCCGACATGTCGCCGTAGATGGTGCAGTAGCCGACCGCCATCTCGGACTTGTTGCCGGTCGTGAGCAGCATCCCCCCGAACTTGTTCGAAAGCGCCATCAGCATCACGCCGCGCAGCCGCGACTGGATGTTCTCCTCGGTGACGTCGGGTTTCGTGCCCACCATCAGATGCGCGAGCGCGTCGGAAACCGCGTCGCGACTGCCCTCGATCGACACCGTATCGAGCCGGCAGCCGATCCGGCGCGCGACATCCGCCGCATCGTCGAGCGAGCCCTGCGAGGTGAAGCGCGAGGGCAGCATCACGCAATGCACGTTTTCCGGGCCGAAGGCATCGGCGGCGATCACCGCGACCAGCGCCGAATCGATCCCGCCGGAAAGCCCGAGCACCACCTTCGAGAACCCCGATTTGCCGAGGTAATCGCGCAGGCCCAGCACCATCGCATGATAGTCCTGCTCCCAGGCGTCGGGCTGTTCGGTGAAGGGGCCGGGCTCGGCCTGCCAGCCCTCCGCCCCGCGGGTGAAGTCGATATGCTCGATCGCCTCGCCGAAGGCCGGGAGTTGCGCGGCGAGCGCGCCGTGACGGTTGAGCACGAAGCTCGCCCCGTCGAAAAGCTGGTCGTCCTGCCCGCCCACCATGTTGAGATAAACCAGCGGCAGCCCGGTCTCGACCACGCGCGACACCATCAGGTTGAGCCGCAGGTCGTGCTTGTCGCGGTAATAGGGCGAGCCGTTCGGCACCAGAAGGATCTCGGCGCCGGTCTCGGCGAGCGTCTCGGCCACGTCCTGATGCCAGGCATCCTCGCAGACGGGGGAGCCGATCACCAGCGGCCCGATCCGGTAAGGCCCGGAAATCGCACCGGAATCGAAGATCCGCATCTCGTCGAAGACATCGACATGCGGCAGGTGATGTTTCAGGATCCGCGCCTCGACACGGCCCTCGCGCAGGATCCACCAGGCGTTGTAATGGCCGCTCTCGTCCCAATACGGCGCGCCGATGCCCAGCGCCGGGCCGCCCTTGATCTGCAGCGCCAGCGCCTCCATCGCCGCCATCGCGTCGCGCACGAAGGCGGGTTTCAGCACCAGATCCTGCGTCTGATAGCCGGTCAGGAACATCTCGGGCAGCGCCACCATGTCGGCGCCGGCATCGCGCCCGGCCTGCCAGGCGGCAAGCGCCTTCGCGGCATTGCCCGCGAAATCGCCGACGGTAGCGTTGAGCTGGGCGAGGGTGAGGCGAAATCTGTCGGCCATGAGCGTTCCTTCGTCTTGCCCGTCCGATGTAACGCCTCGGTGCGGCGGTGGAAAGCGGGCGGCGGCGAAAACCCGCCCCTCCCCGCGCGGCGGGGCGCTTGTCTCCCCCCGGTGCAATGACTAGTGTTGCCCGGCCTTCCGGGAAAGATCAGGGGAAAATCATGGCGCGCGCATCGATTCTCGGCCTTTCGCTGGCCCTTGCCCTTGGCGCGGGCGCGAGCTCCGCGCAGGAGATCACGACCAAGCAATACGAGGATGGCGGCATCTACGAAGGCACCTTCAAAGATGGCAAGCAGCACGGCCACGGCATCTACCGGCTGCCCTCGGGCTACGAATACGAGGGCGACTGGGTGATGGGCGAGATCGTCGGCCAGGGCCGCGCGCGGTTCCCGAACGGCTCGGTCTACGAGGGGCATTTCACCCGCGGCAAGCCCGACGGCAAGGGCAAGATCACCTTCGCCGACGGCGGCACCTACGAGGGCGACTGGGCGATGGGCGAGATCACCGGCCAGGGGGTCGCGCATTACGCGAACGGCACCACCTATGAGGGGCATTTCTCCAACGCGCTGCACGACGGCAAGGGCGTGCTCACCGGGCCCGACGGCTATCGCTACGAGGGCGACTGGGTGAAGGGGGTGAAGCAGGGCGTGGGCCGCATCACCTACCCCGACGGCGCGATCTACGAGGGCGGGATGCTCGCCGGCCAGCGCGCGGGGCAAGGCAAGCTCACGATGTCGGACGGGCTCACCTACGAGGGCGGCTGGGCCGAGGGGCAGATGAACGGCACCGGCCGGCTCGTGCAGCCGGGCGGCGATGTCTACGAGGGGCAGATGGCCGGCGGCAAGCGTCAGGGCGCGGGCAAGGTCACCTATGCCAATGGCGACGTCTACGAGGGCGGCTTCTTCGCCGATCAGCGTTCGGGTCAGGGCGTGTTCCGCGGCGCCGACGGCTATGTCTACGAAGGGCAATGGGCGGAGGGGCGGATCGAGGGCACCGGCAAGGTCACCTACCCCGACGGCTCGGTCTATACCGGCGATTTCCGCGACGACCTGCCCGAGGGCAAGGGCGCGATCACCTATCCCGACGGCTCGAGCTACGCGGGCGACTGGGCCGCGGGGGTGATCGAGGGCACCGGCATCGCGCGCTATGCCAACGGGCTCGTCTACGAGGGGCAGTTCCTCGCCGCGCGCAACCACGGCAAGGGGAAGATGACCTATCCCGACGGCTATACCTATGAAGGCGACTGGGCCGACGGCCAGCGTCAGGGCCAGGGCAAGGCGACCTATTCCGACGGCACCGTCTACGAGGGCGGCTTCGACGCGGGGCAGCGCTCGGGCCAGGGCAAGCTCACCCGCCCCGACGGTTTCACCTATGAGGGCGACTGGTCGAATGGCGAGATCGACGGCCAGGGCCGCGCGACCTATGCCAATGGCGACGTCTACGAGGGCACCTTCGTGCGCGGCAAGCGGCAGGGCAAGGGCGTGATGCACTATGCCTCGGGCGAGACCGCGACCGGCACCTGGAACGAGAACGTGCTGACCGAGGAGGCCGCCGCACCCGATGCGACGGCGACGACGACCGAGGGCAGCGCGGCGGATACCGCCGCCGCCCCGGCCGACCCGGCGGCCCCGGCAGCGCAGCCCCCGGCCCCCGGCACCACCCCGGAATGATCCGCGCCACCGCGTAAAACTGACCTTAAGGGCAACTGGTCAGATGCCCCGCGCTCGCATATTCAGAACGCTGTTCCGATGTATTGGGAGCGGCGTGGCGAGATGGATGCCCGCAAAGAGATAGATCGCCTTTATGACCTGGAATATGGCCGGATCGACGCCATTGTGCGTTTCGTCGCCACCGGCCTTGCCGCCGTCATGCTCTATTCCTACAGCGGCGCCTCCGAGGCGCTGATCTGGATCGCGGGCTATTGCGCCGCGCATATCCTGCACTTCTCCTTTCTGCGCAATCGCCGCCGGGCCGCGGCGCGCCCGCGCGACGTGCAGATCGCCGCCGTGCTGTTCTCGCTCGTCGTGCTCGCCTTCCTCTGGCTGCCGAGCCTGCTGCTGACCCGCCCCGACCCGGTGATGACGATCGCCGGCGCCTCGGGCTTCGGCGCGCTGCTCGTCTTCCTGATCCACCGCTCCGACACCACCCTCTTCGCGATGACCTTCGAGATCGGCGCCGTCGCCATTGCCGCGGGCTGGATCGTGATCCAGACGGTGGGTCAGGTTCCCTCCCCGGGCGCGCGCGTCGGCGTCGCCGTCGCGGCGACGACGCTGGTCGCCTATTTCGCGCTCACGCTGCTCACCAACCGCCGGCTGCGGCTTGAAACCGAGGCCGCCTCGCGCCGCTCGGTGCAGGCCCAGAAGATGGAGGCGATCGGCCAGCTCGCCGGCGGCGTCGCTCATGATTTCAACAACATCCTCACCGCGGTGATCGGCAATCTCGACCTCTACGAGGTGCTCGAGGATGCCGGGGAACGCGACGCCTGCATCGCCGAGGCGCGCGCCGCCTCGCTGCGCGCGGCCGATCTCGTGCGCCAGCTGCTCAGCTATTCGCGCCGCTCGCCGATGACGATCGCGCCCTGCGAGGTCGGCGCGCTGCTCGAACAGGTGCGCACCTTCACCCGCCGCCTGCTGCCCGCGCCGATCGCGCTCGAGCTCGAGGCGCCGGACGAGACGCTCACCGTCGCGGTCGACCAGAACCAGCTGATCACCGCGCTCGTCAATCTCGTGGTGAACGCGCGCGACGCGATGCCAAAGGGCGGACGGCTGACGCTGCAGGCGCAGGCGCAGCGCATCGGCGCGGCCGAACCGCGCCCCGACGGCACCAGCTTCGGCCCCGGCGATTTCGTCGCGATCGCGGTCACCGACACCGGCACCGGCATCCCGCCCGAGATCCTGCGCCGCGTCACCGAGCCCTTCTTCACCACCAAGGAGGTCGGTCAGGGCTCCGGGCTCGGGCTGTCGATGGTGGAGGGGTTCGCGCGCCAGTCGGGCGGGCATCTGCGGCTCGAAAGCTCGTCGCGCGGCACCTGCGCCACGCTCTTTTTGCCGCGCGTCGCCCCCGGGGCGCCCCCCGCGCCCTCGCCGGCGCTGCGCCTCGTGTCCTGAGCCGCCCCGCGAATTTCCGCTTTCCATTTCGCCCGCGCCGCGGCATAGTCCGCCCCATGACACGGACGACGATCAGCGCATTTTACCGCACCGGGGCCTTTGCTCCGGCTTTTTCCGTCCGCGGTCTCCTCCTTCTTAGCAGCCTCTGAGCGTGCCTTCGGGCGCGACCGCTCAGGGGTAACCAGCGCCCAACCTCCCGAAGCCCAAGCGAGACGCTGGCCTTCGGGCGCCCCTGACGCTATGGAACCCCCGAGGAGATCGAACCGATGGCACCCAACATGACCGACAAATCCCGCGTATTGATTTTCGACACCACGCTGCGCGATGGCGAACAGTCGCCCGGCGCGACGATGACCCATGACGAGAAGCTGGAGATCGCCCAGCTGCTCGACGAGATGGGGGTCGACATCATCGAAGCCGGCTTCCCGATCGCCTCCGAAGGCGATTTCGAGGCGGTGAGCGACATCGCCCGGGCCTCGAAGAACTCGGTGATCTGTGGCCTCGCCCGCGCGAATTACAAGGACATCGACCGCTGTTGGGAGGCGGTGAAACACGCCCGCCAGCCGCGCATCCACACTTTCATCGGCACCTCGCCGAGCCATCGCGGCATCACCAACCTCGATCAGGACCAGATGATCGAGCGCATCGCCGACACCGTGAACCACGCCCGCAACCTCTGCGAGGACGTGCAATGGTCGGCGATGGACGCGATCCGGACCGAGCGCGACTACCTCTGCCGCGTGGTCGAGACCGCGATCAAGGCGGGCGCCACCACGATCAACATCCCCGACACCGTGGGCTACACCCTGCCGCAGGAATCGGCCGAGATCATCGCGATGCTGCTGGAAAAGGTGCCGGGCGCCGACGAGATCATCTTCGCCACCCATTGCCACAACGACCTCGGCATGGCGACGGCGAATGCGCTGGCCGCCGTCGCCGCCGGTGCGCGCCAGATCGAATGCACGATCAACGGGCTCGGCGAACGCGCCGGCAACACCGCGCTCGAAGAGGTGGTGATGGCGATGAAGGTGCGTCGCGACCTGATGCCCTACCAGACCGGCATCGACACCACGAAGATCATGAACCTGTCGCGCCGCGTCAGCCAGGTCTCGGGCTTCCCGGTGCAGTTCAACAAGGCGATCGTCGGCAAGAACGCCTTCCTGCACGAGTCGGGCATCCACCAGGACGGCGTGCTGAAGAACGTCGAGACCTTCGAGATCATGAAGCCCGCCGACATCGGCATCACCGAGACCAATATCGCGATGGGCAAGCATTCGGGCCGCGCCGCGCTGCGCTCGAAACTGCAGGATCTGGGCTTCGACATGGCCGAGAACCAGCTCAACGACGTCTTCGTGCGGTTCAAGGCGCTCGCCGACCGCAAGAAGGAGATCTACGACGAAGACCTGATCGCGCTGATGTCGGACAGCGCCGCCAACACCGGCAACGACTATCTGCAGGTGAAATGGCTGCGCGTGGTCTGCGGCTCGGACGGCCAGGAAGCCGAGCTGAAGATGCTCGTCGACGGCGTCGAGAAAAGCGCGACCTGCGCCGGTGACGGCCCGGTCGACGCCTGTTTCAAGGCGGTGAAGGCGATCTACCCGACGCAGGCGAAGCTGAAGGTCTATCAGGTGCAGGCGGTGACCCAGGGCACCGACGCGCAGGCGACCGTGAGCGTGCGGATGGAAGAGGACGGCCGCATCGTCACCGGCTCGGCGGCGGATACCGACACCATCCTCGCCTCGGTGAAGGCCTATGTCGGCGCGCTGAACCGGCTGCGCGTGCGCAGCCAGAAGACGGCCCCGGATGCCGACCTGAAATCGGTGAGCTACAAGCTCTGATCCCTCCCGCGAGGGGCAAGGGGGCGCCCGCCGCGGCGCCCCCTTTTGCATCGCGGCGCCTCCGGGCGGGCGGAGAATGAGGATGTGGGCCAGGAAAAAGCCGCGGGCTGCCGGTTTTTCGGGCAAATCCGCACGGTTTCGTGAGAGGTTGGAAAAGGTGCTTTCGAGAGCGTCTGAAGCGTCCGTTTTCCGCTGAAATGTTCGAAAAGTGACATCATACTCGGACCCATGCGCGGAAGCCCGCGCCCGCGCGGGGACGTGAAGGGGAATCGGCTTCCCCCCTTGGAACGCTTTGCCTATATGGGCGGAAACCGCGCTCGGGGGGCGAGTCGCGGGCTGTCACTCATTGGGAAGCGGATATGGCGGGACTCGGCGGGATTTTTTCCTCGGATATGGCGATCGACCTCGGCACGGCGAACACGCTGGTTTACGTCAAGGGCAAGGGCATCGTGCTGAACGAGCCTTCGGTGGTCGCCTATCACGTCAAGGACGGCAAGAAGCAGGTGCTCGCGGTGGGCGAGGATGCCAAGCTGATGCTCGGCCGCACCCCCGGCTCGATCGAGGCGATCCGCCCGATGCGCGACGGCGTCATCGCCGATTTCGACAGCGCCGAGGAGATGATCAAGCATTTCATCCGCAAGGTGCACAAGCGCTCGACCCTGTCGAAGCCGAAGATCATCGTCTGCGTGCCCCATGGCGCGACCCCGGTCGAGAAACGCGCAATCCGGCAGTCGGTGCTGAGCGCGGGCGCACGCCGCGCGGGCCTGATCGCCGAACCGATCGCCGCGGCGATCGGCGCGGGCATGCCGATCACCGACCCCACCGGCTCGATGGTCGTGGACATCGGCGGCGGCACCACCGAGGTCGCGGTGCTTTCGCTCGGCGACATCGTCTATGCGCGCTCGGTTCGCGTCGGCGGTGACCGCATGGACGAGGCGATCATCTCCTACCTGCGCCGCAACCAGAACCTGCTCGTCGGCGAATCCACCGCCGAGCGGATCAAGACGACGATCGGCACCGCGCGGATGCCCGACGACGGCCGCGGCGCGAGCCTGATGGTGCGCGGGCGCGACCTGCTGAACGGCGTGCCGAAGGAAGTCGAGATCAACCAGGCGCAGGTTGCCGAGGCGCTTTCGGAACCGGTGCAGCAGATCTGCGACGCGGTGATGCAGGCGCTCGAGACCACGCCGCCCGACCTCGCCGCCGACATCGTCGACCGTGGCGTGATGCTGACCGGCGGCGGTGCGCTCTTGGGCGAGCTCGACCTCAGCCTGCGCGAGCAGACCGGGCTTTCGATCTCGATCGCGGATCAGTCGCTCAATTGTGTTGCTCTCGGGACCGGCAAGGCGCTGGAATACGAAAAGCAGCTGCGGCATGTGATCGACTACGACAGCTGAGGCCCGGTCGCTCGGGGCCGACCCTCCGGAGGCAGACGTGGCCAGAGAACGCGAAGAAGATTACGCAGGACCGCTGCGCCGGATCGCCATTGCGATCCTGGCGCTGCTTCTTGCCGTGACGTTCCTGGTCTGGCGCATCGACAGCCCGCGGGTCGAGCGCTTCCGCGCGGCCTTCATCGACCGTTTCGTGCCGACCTTCGACTGGGCGATGGTGCCGGTGACGAAGGTGCTGAACATGGTCGGCGGCTTTCAAAGCTACGCGCGGATCTATGAACAGAATCAAGAGCTTCGCCGCGAACTTCAACAGATGAAGTCGTGGAAGGAGGCCGCCGTCCAGCTCGAGCAGCAGAACGCCAAGCTGCTCGCACAGAACCAGGTGCGGCTCGATCCGAAGCTGACCTCGGTCTCGGGCGTGGTGCTGGCGGACTCGGGCTCGCCCTTCCGGCAATCGGTGCTGCTCAACGTCGGCGCGCGCGACGGCATCGTCGACGGCTGGGCGACGATGGACGGGCTCGGCCTCGTCGGGCGGATCTCGGGCGTGGGCAATTCCACCAGCCGGGTGATCCTGCTCACCGATACCTCCTCGCGCATCCCGGTGACGATCCAGCCCTCGGGGCAGAAGGCGATCCTCACCGGCGACAACTCCGCCTTCCCGCCGGTCGACTTCCTCGAACACCCCGAGCAGGTGCGCCCCGGCGACCGGGTGATCTCCTCGGGCGATGGCGGCGTGTTCCCGGCCGGGCTGCTCGTCGGCCAGGTGATGCAGGGCCAGGACCGGCGGCTGCGCGTGCGCCTCGCCGCCGATTACGAGCGGCTCGACTTCCTGCGCGTGCTGCGCTCGCACCCCGCCGAGCAGCTGCATGACGCCGGCCCGCTGATCCCGCCGCCCGAGCCGCCGCTCGTTTCCGAGCCGGTGGAGGAGGGCGGCAATGGTTGATCCGCTCACCACGCGCCGGGTCGCGCATCGCGCGCTCTATGTGGCGCTGGCGGCGCTGATCCTCTTCCTGCGGCTTTTGCCGATCAACCCGGTCGAGCATGGCATCCCCGGCCCCGACCTGACGCTCGCCTTCACCTTCGCCTGGCTGCTGCGCCGGCCCGATTACGTTCCCGCGGCTCTGATCGTCGCCGTCTTCCTGCTCGAAGACCTGATGTACTGGCGCCCGATCGGGCTCTGGCCGCTGATCGTGCTCGGCGGCACCGAGTTTCTGCGCGCGCGCGAATCCGCCTCGCGCGATCTGCCCTTCGTGCTTGAGATGGCGATCGTCGCCGGGGTGATGACGGCGATGCTCACCGCGAACCGGCTGATCCTTGCGGTGACCTTCGTCGAGCAGCCCCCCCTCGGGCTCGAGATCCTGCGCCTGCTGATGACGCTCGCCGCCTATCCTTTCGTCGTCGCGCTTTCACGCCTCGCCTTCGGGCTGCGCCGCGCGGCCCCCGGCGAGGTCGACGCGCTCGGCCACAGGTTGTAAGGAGGGAGCATGCGCAAATCTCTCAAGGACACCCAGGCGAGCCGCTCCTCGATCACCCGTCGCGGGCTGCTGCTCGGCGGCGCGCAGGCGGCGATCATCGCCGTGCTGGCGACGCGGATGCGGCGGATGCAGCTCGAGCAGGCCGACGAATACCGCCTCCTCGCCGAGGGCAACTCGGTCAAGATCCGCCTCATCCCGCCGGTGCGTGGGCTGATCTACGACCGCAACGGCGTGCTGATCGCCGGCAACGAACAGAATTACCGCGTCACCATCACCCGCGAGGATGCCGATGACGTCGATCGGGTGGTGAGCGACCTGCGCCGGCTGATCCCGATCTCGCAAAGCGATGCCGAGGCACTCGTCACCGACATCAGGCGCCGCCCGCCGACCGCGCCGGTCACCGTCGCCGACCGGCTGAGCTGGGAGGAGTTTTCCCGCGTCGCGGTGAACACTCCCGCCCTGCCCGGCGTCTCGCCGGAGGTCGGCCTCTCGCGGATCTACCCGCATGGCCCCGACTTCGCCCATGTGCTGGGCTATGTCGGCGCGGTCTCCGACTATGACCTGAGCAAGATCGAGAACCCCGATCCGCTGCTGCGGATTCCGAAGTTCCAGATCGGCAAGACCGGGGTCGAGGCGAAGGAAGAGGAAGAGCTGCGCGGCAAGGCCGGCCAGCGCCGGGTCGAGGTGAACTCGGCCGGGCGCGAGATGCGCGAGCTGGGCCGCAAGGAGGGCGATCCGGGGGTGAACCTGCAGCTCACCCTCGACACCAAGCTGCAGAATTTCGCCCATGAGCGGATGAAGGGCGAAAGCGCCGCCGCGGTGGTGATGGACGTGACCAATGGCGACATCCTCGCGATCGCCTCGGTCCCCTCCTTCGACCCGAACATGTTCGTGCGCGGGATCTCCTCGAGCGAATATCGCGTGCTGACCGAGGACGATCACCGCCCGCTCGCCGACAAGACGGTGCAGGGGCTTTACCCGCCGGGTTCGACCTACAAGGTCGTGACCGCGCTCGCCGCGCTCGAGGCGGGCGTCATCACCCCCGAAAGCACGGTCTATTGCCCGGGCTATATCGAGATGGGCGGGCGGCGCTTCCACTGCTGGAAACACTCCGGCCACGGCCGGGTGAACGTGATCCAGAGCCTCGAGCAGAGCTGCGACGTCTTCTATTACGAGGTCTCGCAGAAGGTCGGCATCGACGCGATCTCGGCGATGGCGCGGCGCATGGGCGTGGGCGTGCGCCACGACCTGCCGATGTCCGCCGTGGCCGAGGGGCTCGCCCCGACGAAGGAATGGAAGCAGGAGCGCTACAAGCAGGACTGGCGCATCGGCGACACCATCAACTCCTCGATCGGCCAGGGCTATGTGCTCGCCTCGCCGCTGCACCTCGCGGTGATGACGGCGCGGCTTGCGAGCGGGCGTTCGGTCGTGCCGCGGCTGATCCGCGCGAAGGACGGGGTCGAGGTGCCGGTGCCCGAGGCGCCGCCGCTCGGCCTTGAAGAAAGCTGGCTCGACCACGTCCGCAGCGGCATGATCGCGGTGGTGAACGGCGCCCACGGCACCGCCGCGCGCGCGAAGATCGCGATGGCGGAATGGAAGATGGCGGGCAAGAGCGGCACCTCCCAGGTGCGCAACATCTCGGCCGCGGAACGGGCGCGCGGCGTGATCTCGAACGCGCAATTGCCCTGGAACCGGCGCGACCACGCGCTCTTCGTCTGCTTCGCCCCCGCCGACAATCCGAAATATGCGGCGAGCGTGATCGTCGAGCACGGCTCGGGCGGCTCGACTGCTGCCGCCCCGATCGCACGCGATCTGCTGCTTTTCGCGCTGGCCGGCGGGCTGCCCCCGCTCGAGGCCTATCCGTCGAACCAGCGCTCGGCGGTGAAGGCGCGGTTCGACGCGCTCGATCTCGTCGATCCCGACATCGCCGCGCAGGGCGGCAAGAGCCGGGCCTGAGGAGGCGCGATGAGCTATCTCGAAAGCAATCTGAAGACGGTGCCGACCGGCCTGCGCAAGGTCTTCTACCTGAACTGGCCGCTGATCTTCCTGCTCACCGCGGTCTCCTGCGCCGGCTTCCTGATGCTCTACTCGGTCGCCGGCGGGCGGCTCGACACCTGGGCCGAGCCGCAGATGAAACGTTTCGCGATCGGCATGCTGGCGATGCTCGCCGTCGGCTTCACGCCGATCTGGTTCTGGCGCAACGTCTCGGGCGTGGCCTATGCGATCGCGCTCCTGCTGCTCGTCGCGGTCGAACTTTTCGGCGCGATCGGCATGGGGGCGCAGCGCTGGCTCGAGCTGGGCCCGGTGCGGATCCAGCCCTCCGAGCTGATGAAGATCGCGCTGGTGATGCTTCTGGCCGCCTATTACGACTGGCTCCCGGTCGAGAAGGTCTCGCGCCCGCTCTGGGTGGCGGTGCCGGTGGCGATCATCCTCGCGCCCACTTTCCTCGTGCTGATGCAGCCCGACCTCGGCACCGCGGTGATGCTGGTGCTGGGCGGTGGTTTCGTGATGTTCGCAGCCGGGGTGAGCCTTTGGTATTTCGGCACGGTGATCGCGCTGGTCGTCGCCCTCGTCTTCGGCGTGATGGAAAGCCGCGGCACCGACTGGCAGCTTTTGCACGACTATCAGTTCAAGCGCATCGACACCTTCCTCGACCCGACCGAAGACCCGCTCGGCGCCGGCTACAACATCATGCAGGCGCAGATCGCGCTCGGCTCGGGCGGCTGGTCGGGGCGCGGCTTCATGCAGGGCACGCAGTCGCGGCTGAACTTCCTGCCCGAAAAGCACACCGATTTCATCTTCACGACGCTCGCCGAGGAGTTCGGCTTCACCGGCGCCTTTGGCCTTTTGATGCTTTACGCCGCGATCATCGGGTTCTGCATCTATGACGCGCTGGTGAACAAGGACCGGTTCTCAAGCCTGCTCACTTTGGGGGTGGCGGGGACGTTCTTCTTCTTCTTCGCGATCAACATGGCGATGGTGATGGGGCTGATGCCGGTGGTGGGCGTGCCGCTGCCGCTCGTCAGTTACGGCGGTACGGCGATGATGATCCTGCTCGCCGCCTTCGGCCTCGTGCAGAGCGCCCATATCCACCGACCCCGCTGAGGCCCGATGCTGACCCTCCTCTATGCCGGCGCGCCCGGTGCCTTCGCCGCCTATGAGCCCGCCCTGCGCGAGGCGCTCGCCACCGCCGGGATCGCCGCGCGGATCCTGCGCCCGGACGAGGCCCCCGGCGCGGAGATCGACTATATCATCTATGCGCCGAACGGGCCGGTGAGCGATTTCACCCCCTTCACCCGGGCGAAGGCGGTGCTGAGCCTCTGGGCCGGGGTCGAGCGGGTGGTCGGCAATCCGACGCTGACGCAGCCGCTGTGCCGGATGGTCGACACCGGGCTCGAACGCGGCATGGTCGAATGGGTCACCGGTCAGGTGCTGCGCGCCCATCTCGGGCTCGACCGCTACATCCACCGCCACACCCCGCATTGGGAGCGCGTCGTGCCCCCGCTCGCCTCCGAGCGCGGGGTGACGATGCTCGGCCTCGGCGCGCTGGGGGCGGCCTGTGCGACCACGCTTGCCGGGCTCGGCTTTCGCGTGACCGGCTGGAGCCGCAGGCCGAAAGCGATCCCCGGCATCACCTGCGAGAGCGGCGCCGAGGGGCTGCGGGCAGCGCTTGCGCGCGCGGAGATCCTCGTCACGCTGCTGCCGAACACGCCTCAGACGACCGACCTTCTGAATGCCGAGACGCTGGCGCAGCTGCCGCGCGGCGCGGTGATCCTGAACCCCGGGCGCGGCAATCTGATCGACGAGGCGGCGCTGCTCGCCGCGCTCGACAACGGGCAAGTGGCGCAGGCGACGCTCGACGTCTTCCGCAGCGAGCCGCTGCCGCCCGAGCACCCGTTCTGGGCCCATCCCGGGATCACCGTCTCGCCCCATATCGCCGCCGAAACGCGCCCCGCAACGGCGGCGCAGGTGATCGCGGAAAACATCCGCCGCTTCGAAGCGGGCGAGCCGCCGTTGCATCTCGTCGATCGCGCACGCGGCTATTGAGGGCGAAAGGGGGCGCTGCCCCCTCGGCCTGCGGCCTCACCCCCGAAGTATTTGCGCCAAGAAAAAACAAAGACGGCTTGGCTTTTTCTTGGCAGAAATACTCCGGGGGGAGCGCAGCGGGGGGCAGCGCCCCCCTGCCCGCTCAGAGCTGCGGCACCGCAACCCCGAGCTGGGCACAAAGCGCCGCAAACGGCCCTTCGAGCCCCGACCATTCCGCGGCGCGCGCGGCGAAAAGCGTGGCCTGGCTCTGATGGATCAGCCCGTCGGAAAGGATCTTCAGGTGATTGGCGCGCAGCGTCTCGCCCGAGGAGGTAATGTCGGCCACGGCCTCGGCGGTGAGGTTCTTCACCGTGCCCTCGGTCGCGCCCTGGCTGTCGACGAGCTGCCAGTCCGCCACCCCCTCGCGGGTCAGGAACTCGCGCACGAGACGGTGGTATTTCGTCGCGATCCGCAGCCGGTGGCCCTGCGCCGCGCGGAAGGCATGCGCCGCCGCGTCGAGGTCTTCGAGCGTGTCGACGTCGATCCAGCAGGCGGGCACCGCGATGATCAGATCGGCATGGCCGAAGCCCATCAGCGCCAGCTCCGCGACCTGGCTTTCCCAGTCGGCGAGCTTCTCGCGCACGAGGTCGGAGCCGGTGACGCCCAGATGGATCCGCCCCGCCGCCAGTTCGCGCGGGATCTCCCCCGCCGAGAGCAGCACAAGCTCGACCTGCTCCGCGCCCTCGACGGCGCCGGCATATTCGCGCTCCGACCCGGTGCGCCGCAGCCGCAGCCCGCGGTCGGCGAACCAGTCGAAGGTCTGCTCCATCAGCCGCCCCTTCGAGGGCACGCCCAGCTTGATCGCGCTCATGCGAGGCCCTCCAGATCGGCGACGAGGCCGGGGCGGATCACGCCGCCCACGGCCGGGATCTCGCGCCCCTGGCCAAGCACGCGGGTGAGCGCGTCGTAGCGCCCGCCCGAGGCGACCGGCGGCAGGCCCGGATCCTCGGCCGAGAAGGTGAAGACGAAACCGTCGTAATATTCCATCGTCGTGCGCCCGTGGCTCGCATCGAAGGCGAGCGCGGTGAGGTCGATCCCCCGCGCATCGAGCGCCGAAAGCCGCCGTTCCAGCCGTTCGATCGCAGGGGCCAGCGCCGCGATGCCGAGATCGGCAAGCTGCGCCGGCGCCCGATCGGCGGTGCAGCGCAGCGCGAAAAGCGCATCGAGCCGCGCGACGTCCTCGGCCGCGATCGGCGGCGCCCCGGCATCGGCGCGCAGCGTGGCGATGCGCGCCTCCATTTCCTCGGGCGCGCGCAGCCCGATCCAGGGCGCGTCACAGACAACGCCCCCCTCGAGAAGTGCCGCGCGGGTCACCGGCATCGGCGTGAGCCCGGCATAGCGCTGCAGCAGCTGGTGGAACCGACGCGGGCGCCAGATGTGACGGCCAAGCGCCGCCTTGCGCGCGGGCAATGTGTCGAGCCCGGCAACCGCGGCGCGCAGAAGCCCGATGTCCCCCACCGTCGCGGTGAGGTTCAGATCGGCGAGCAGCCCGGCGAAAAGCGCGAAAACCTCGGCATCGGCCGCCTCCGGATCGGCGCGGTCAAAGACCTCATAACCCGCCTGCAGATATTCCGCCGCGCGCGACGGGCCGCGATGATCCTGCCGGCGAAACACCTCGCCCATGTAGCAATAGCGCGCGGGTTCCGCCCCGTTCGCCATATGCTCCTGCACCACCGGCACCGTGAAGTCGGGGCGCAGCATCATCTCGCCACGCAGCGGGTCGGCGGTGACATAGGCGCGGGCGCGGATGTCACCGCCGTAAAGATCGAGAAGCGCCTCGGCGGGCTGCAGGATGTCGGGGGTGATCTCCACCGCCCCGGCGGCGAGGAAAGCATCGCGAAGCCGGATGCCGATGGTGCGCGACGCGGCCTTGGTCGCCATCAGAGCGCCCCGTTCCGGCCGAGGATCTCTAGCACTTTTGCAACCATTTCGCCCCGCGGCACCTCGAATTGCGCCGGTTGCGCCTTCCATTCTTCAACCGAAGCGGAGGCGGCGATCTTCGCGCCCAGCACCAGATCCTTGATCTGCACGACACCGCGCGCGGCCTCGTCCTCACCCTGGATCACGGCGACGGGGCTCTGCCGCTTGTCGGCATATTTGAGCTGGTTGCCGAAGTTCTTCGGATTGCCGAGATAGACCTCGGCACGCACGCCGGCGCGGCGCAGCTCGGAGGCCATGGCGAGGTAATCGCCCATCCGCGCGCGATCCATCACCGTCACCACCACCGGGCCGGTGACCTCGCCGCCGATCCGCCCCTTGGCGCGCAGCGCGGCGAGCAGCCGGTCGACGCCGATCGAGACGCCGGTCGCCGGCACCGACTGGCCGGTGAAGCGCTTCACGAGGTCGTCGTAGCGCCCGCCGCCCGCGACCGAGCCGAAGGAGCGCTTGCGCCCCTTCTCGTCGAGGATCTCGAAGGTCAGCTCCGCCTCGAACACGGGGCCGGTGTAATAGCCAAGGCCGCGCACGACCGAGGGGTCGATCACGATGCGGTCGGGGCCATAGCCCTGGGTGTCGAGGATCTGCGCGATGAATTCGAGCTCATCAACGCCCTCGTCGCCAAGCGCGGAGCCCGCGACCAGTTCGCGCAGCCGCGCGCAGGTGGCGGCGCCGGTGTCGCGCTTCGCCTCCATGAAGCCCATCACCACATCGGCCTGCGCGTCGCTCAGCCCCGCGCCCTTGGTGAAATCGCCGCTCTCGTCGAGCCGCCCTTTCCCCATCAGCGCGCGCACGCCCGCCTCGCCGAACTTGTCGAACTTGTCGATCGCGCGCAGCACGATGCCGCGTTCCTCGACAAATTTCTCCGGGTCGGTCGGGTCGAGCACGCCCGCGACCTCCATCACCCCATTCAGCACCTTGCGGTTGTTGACGCGCACGATGTAGTCGCCGCGCTCGATGCCCACCGCCTCGAGCGCATCGGCGAGCATGCCGCAGATCTCGGCATCGGCGGCCACCGAGGGCGCCCCCACCGTATCCGCATCGCATTGATAGAATTGACGGAACCGGCCCGGGCCGGGTTTCTCGTTGCGCCAGACCGGGCCCATCGTATAGCGCCGATAAGGCGAGGGCAGATCGTTGCGGAACTGCGCCGCGACGCGCGCAAGCGGCGCCGTCATGTCGTAGCGCAGCGCGAGCCAGTCGCCGCCCTCGTCCTGCCAGGCGAAAACCCCCTCGTTCGGGCGGTCGACATCGGGCAGGAACTTGCCCAGCGCCTCGACCGTCTCGACCGCCGAGGTTTCCAGCGGATCGAAGCCATGGGCGCGATAGACCTTGGCGATCTCGGCGAGCATATCCGCCCGTTCCGTCACCTCGGCGCCGAAATAGTCGCGGAACCCTTTCGGGGTCTCGGCGCGGGGGCGGCGCGGTTTATTGTCCTTGGCCATGTCTTGCACCCGTTCGTTTCTCGCGCGAGGGTGTAGCGGAAGGGCTGCCGCGCGGCAAGCGCCGGAGGGGAAATGATGGATCGGATCGACCGGGCGGAAGAACAGATCGCCTATCTCGGCAAGACGGTCGAGGAGCTGAGCGAGGTCGTCGCCCGCCAGGCGCGCGAGATCGACCGGCTCGCGCGGCATGTCGGGCTCCTGATGGAGCGCGAGGCGGAGCGCGAGTTTTCCGGCGGCGGGCAGATCCCGCTCGCCGATCAGAAGCCGCCGCATTACTGATGCGCCGCCTGCTCTGGACCCTCGCCGGGCTTTTCGTCTTCGCGCAGGCGGTGTTCTTTCTCGCGCTGCTGGTCTGGCCGGGCGGTGCGGATCTTGGTGCGATGATGCTGCGGCTGGCCGCCTGGGAAGCGGCGGGGGCGCTCGCGGTGCAGATCTTCTTCGGCGCGCCGGCGCTGATCGCGCTTTTCTGGGGGGCGCGGCGGGGCCTCGCGCGGGGGCTGATCGCGCTCGCCTTCCTCGCCACCTGCGGGCTCCTCGTGCTCGCCGCCTGGGAGATCGACGCGCTGCATTACCTCGCGAACGACAGCCTTGCGCCGCGCGGCATCCTGCGCGGGCTGGGCCTCGCGCGCTGGGCCGATGCAGGGCTCGGGCTTTTTGCGCTGATCGCGCTCAGGCTCGCCTGGCGGGCCGAGGGCGCGGCGGCGGGTCACCCCGCAACCGCCTGATCCGGTTCAGATTTCCTCGACGAGGGCGACACCGCGCAGCGAGCGGATCGCGCCCTTGATCTGCGGGTTGACGGGGTAATCCTGGCCGCAATGGATCTGGTAGCGCTCGCCCCGCGCCGGGTCGAAGACGGTGAAATGGATCGGCCCGCGCGAGCGCACCTTGCCCTCCGACGCGAGCCGGTCGAGCAGCGTCGCGATCGAGCCGGCCGCCTCGGGCGTTTCCAGATGGATCATCAGCCCCGAGCCCCCCGCCGCATCGGCGACGACCGAGTCGATCGGCTGCGCGCCCTGCGCGAGCATCTTCACCGTCTCGCCCTCGACATCGACCTTGACGGTGAGCACCACCGCCATCCCCGGTTCGAGATGCGCGCGGCAGGCCTCGAGCGTGTCGGAAAAGACGGTGACCTCATAGGGCCCGGAGGGGTCGGAAAGCGAGACGAAGGCGAAGCGGTTGCCCTTCGCCGATTTGCGCTCCTGCCGGGCCGCGACCTGACCGGCGATCTTGCCGGTGAAGGGGCCGCCCTGCGCCTTGTCGGTGATCTCGGCCAGCGTCATCACCTTTTTCCGTTTCAGCGCCGGCAGATAATCGTCGAGCGGATGGCCCGAAAGATAAAAACCGATCGCCTTGTGCTCCTCGGCCAGACGCTCGGCCGGGAGCCAGTCATCGGTGTCGGCCATGCGCGGCGGCGGCAGGTCGTCGCCCGCCTCGCCGAAGAGCGAAACCTGCGCCGAGGCCTTCGCCTCGACCACCGCGGCCGACCAGGCCATCAGCGATTCGAGGCTTTCGAACACGCGCTTGCGGTTCGGGTCGATCTGGTCGAAGGCGCCGGCGCGGGCGAGCATTTCAAGCGGGCGCTTGCCGATCCGCTTCAGATCGCAGCGGCGGGCGAAATCGGTGAGGCTCGCGAAGGGGCGCTCGCCCCCCTCGGTCTTGCGCGCCTCGACGATCAGCTTCATCGCCTCGACGCCGACGTTCTTCAGCGCGCCGAGCGCATAGACGAGCTTCTGGTCGACCACGTCGAAGGTCGCGAGCGAGCGGTTCACACAGGGCGGGATCACCTCGATGCCGAGGCCACGCCGCACCTCGCCCATGTAGATCGCGAGCTTGTCGGTGAGATGGATATCGCAGTTCATCACGCCCGCCATGAATTCGACGGGGTGGTTCGCCTTCAGCCAGGCGGTCTGGTAGGAGACGATCGCATAGGCCGCGGCGTGCGATTTATTGAAGCCGTAGTTCGCGAATTTCTCCAGCAGGTCAAAGACTTCGCCGGCCTTCTTCGCGTCGATATTATGGGTGGCCTTGGCGCCCTCGATGAATTTCGGGCGCTCCTTCGCCATTTCCTCGGCGATCTTCTTGCCCATCGCGCGGCGCAAGAGGTCGGCGCCGCCAAGCGAATAGCCCGCCATCACCTGGGCGATCTGCATCACCTGTTCCTGATAAACGATGATGCCCTGCGTTTCCTTCAGGATCGGGTCGATCGTCGGGTGCAGCGATTCGAGCGGCCGCAGCCCGTGCTTCACCTCGCAATAGGTCGGGATGTTCTCCATCGGGCCGGGGCGATAGAGCGCCACGAGCGCGACGATATCCTCGATGCAGGTCGGTTTCATGCGCCTGAGCGCATCCATCATCCCCGTCGATTCCACCTGGAACACGGCGACGGTGTGCGCGCGGGCGTAAAGCTCGTAGGTCTTCGCGTCGTCGATCGGGATATTGCCGATGTCGTTCTCGGCGCCCTTCGCGGGTTCGTAAAGCACGTTGCCGGCGGCATCGACATGCAGCGGGCGGCCCGATTTCAGGATCAGGTTCACCGCGTTCTGGATGACGGTCAGCGTCTTCAGCCCGAGGAAGTCGAACTTCACCAGACCGGCCTTTTCCACCCATTTCATGTTGAACTGGGTCGCCGGCATGTCAGAGCGCGGATCCTGATACAGCGGCACCAGCTCATCGAGCGGCCGGTCGCCGATCACCACGCCCGCGGCATGGGTCGAGGCGTTGCGCAAGAGCCCCTCGATCTGCTGGGCGTAATTGAGAAGCCGCTGCACCACCTCCTCGGCCTTCGCCGCCTCGCGCAGGCGCGGCTCGTCGGCCAAGGCCTTCTCGATCGAAACGGGCTTCACCCCCTCGACCGGGATCATTTTCGAGAGCTTGTCGACCTGGCCATAGGACATCTGCAGCACGCGGCCGACATCGCGCACCGCGGCCTTCGACAAAAGCGCACCGAAGGCCGCGATCTGGCCCACCTTGTTGCGCCCGTATTTTTGCTGGACGTATTTGATCACCTCTTCGCGCCGGTCCATGCAGAAGTCGACGTCGAAGTCGGGCATCGAGACGCGCTCGGGGTTCAGGAACCGCTCGAAGAGCAGCGAGAAGCGCATCGGGTCGAGGTCGGTGATGGTGAGCGCATAGGCGACGAGCGAACCCGCGCCCGAACCGCGCCCCGGGCCGACCGGGATGTCATGCGCCTTGCCCCATTTGATGAAGTCGGCCACGATCAGGAAGTAGCCGGGGAAGCCCATCTGCTCGATGATACCCAGCTCGAATTTGAGGCGCTCCTCATATTCCTCGACCGGACAGGCGTGGGGGATCACGTCGAGCCGGTTCTTCAGCCCCTCCCAGGCCTGACGGCGCAGCTCCTCGACCTCGTTATCGGCGAATTTCGGCAGGAGCGGCGGGCGCTTGTAAACGGCGAAGGCCGAGCGTTTCGCGATCTCGACGGTGTTTTCCAGCGCCTCGGGCAGATCGGCGAAAAGCGCCGCCATCTCCGCCTCGGATTTGAAATAATGCTGCGGCGTCAGGCGCCTGCGCGGCTCGATCTGGTCGACATAGGCGCCCTCGGCAATGCAAAGCATCGCATCATGCGCCTCGTACATGTCGGGCTTCGGAAAGAAGACATCATTCGTCGCGACGATCGGCAGGCCCATCTCATAGGCCATTTCCAGAAACGGCCGTTCGGTCCGCGTCTCGCCTTCGGTGAGCTTGCCGCCCTCGCCCGGATGGCGCTGCAGCTCGACATAAAGCCGGTCGGGATAGATCGCGGCGAGGCTTTCGAGCAGCGCGCGCGCCTTCGGCCCCTGCCCCGCCTGGATCAGCTTGCCCACCGGCCCCTCGGCCCCGCCACTGAGACAGATCAGCCCCTCGGCATGGGCCTCGAGATCGGCAAGCGGCACCTGCGGCACGCCGTCATGCTTGTCGACGTAAAGGCAGGTCGAAAGCTTCATCAGGTTCATGTAGCCCGCCTCGCTCTGCGCAAGCAGAACGATCGGCGCGGGCATCTTCGGCTTGTCGCCCGGGCGGCTCTCCTCGAAGGTGAGCGAGACCTGACAGCCCATGATCGGCTGCAGCCCGTTTTCCTTCGCCGTGGTGCAGAATTCGAGCGCCGCGAACATCACGTTCGTGTCGGTGACGGCAACCGCGGGCATGTTCGCCGCGTCGCACATCTTGATCAGTTTCTTCACCGGCACCGCGCCCTCGAGCAGCGAATATTCGGTGTGCACACGCAGATGGATGAATCGGGGATTGGCCATGCCGGCCAGATTAGGGCGAGTGGCCGGGCAGCGAAAGGGGGCTGCACCGCCCGCGCCCGGGGCGGCCTGCCCAATTTTCAACCACCGGATCAATTTTCGCGCAGCGCCCCGGCGCAAAACGCTTGCCAGCGCGGGGAGCATCGGCTTTGCTCGTCGGGACGGGAGAGCCCCCCGCTCTACGCCGCATCGGGTGGAAGGGGCCGAGAACAAGTACCGCGGCGGTAATTCGCATGGAAATTTCGTTTCTTCTCAACGGAGAAACCCGGCGCGTGTTCGTCACGCAGCCCTCGATGAGTGTGCTCGACTGGCTGCGCGAAGAGGGACTCACCGGCACCAAGGAGGGCTGCAACGAGGGCGATTGCGGCGCCTGCACGGTGATGGTGACGGATGAGACCGGCAGTCGCGCGGTGAACGCCTGCCTGATGATGATGCCGCAGATCGCGGGCAAGGCGCTGCGCACGGTCGAGGGCATCGCCGGCCCGGGCGGCGCGCTGCATCCGGTGCAGGCGGCGATGGTGGAAAAGCACGGCAGCCAATGCGGTTTCTGCACCCCGGGCTTCATCGTCTCGATGGCGGTGGGGCATCTGAACGGGCGTCACGACCATGACGACATGCTCGCCGGCAATCTCTGCCGCTGCACCGGCTATGCGCCGATCATCCGCGCGGCCGAGGCTGCCGAGGCGGCGCCCGTGCCCGACTGGATGGGGACGGATGCCGCGTGGAGCGCACCCGAGATCCCGGCGGATGCGCTGCTGCCGCAGTCCTCGGATGAGCTGGCCACCTGGTATCTCGCCCATCCCGAGGCGGTGCTGATCGCCGGGGCGACCGATGTCGGGCTTTGGGTGACGAAGCAGTTGCGCGACCTGCCCGAGGTCGCTTTCCTGAACCAGTGCAAGGATTTGCAGGGCATTTCCGAAACCGACGAAGGTTTCGTCATCGGCGCGGGCGTCACCATCGCGGCCTTGCGCGAATGGGCCGAGGGGCCGCATCCGGCGCTGGCCGCGCTCTTGCGCCGCTTCGCCTCCGAACAGGTGCGGCAGGCGGCGACGATCGGCGGCAATATCGCCAATGGCTCGCCGATCGGCGACGGCCCGCCCGCGTTGATCGCGATGGGCGCACAGCTTACGCTGCGCCGGGGCGAGGTGCGTCGCACCCTCGCGCTCGAGGATTTCTTCCTCGACTATCGCAAGCAGGACCGGCTGCCCGGTGAATTCGTCGAAAGCGTCACCTTGCCGAAATCGGCGCCCGATCTCGCCTGCTACAAACTCTCCAAAAGGTTCGATCAGGATATTTCCGCGGTCTGCGGCTGCTTCAATATCACCGTGGAAGGTTCGAAAATTGCTACTGCGCGCGTGGCCTTCGGCGGCATGGCCGGGGTGCCGAAATGCGCCGCGGCCTTCGAGGCCGCGCTGATCGGCCAGAGCTTCACCGAGGAGGCGATCGCCGCCGCCCTGCCCGCACTGGCCCAGGATTTCAGCCCGATGAGCGATATGCGCGCCTCCGCCGCCTACCGGATGCAGACGGCGCAGGCGATGGCGCTGCGCTACCTGCGCGCGCGTCTGGGCGAACCCGTTTCGGTGCTGGAGATGACGCCATGAGCCACGCCGCCCTCCCCGGCCCCACCCGCGCCGCCGGCGACAAACTCACCCATGACTCGGCCGAGCTGCATGTCACCGGCCGCGCGCGCTATCTCGACGACATCCCCTGCCCCGCGAACACGCTGCATCTCGCATTTGGCCTTTCGACCGAGGCCTCGGCCGGGATCACCGCGCTCGATCTCGATGCGGTGCGGGCCAGCCCCGGCGTCGTCGCGGTGCTCACCGCCGCGGATCTGCCCTTCGCCAACGACGCCTCCCCCGCGCCGATCCCCGAACCGGTGCTGGCGGAAGGCGAGGTGCATTTCGTCGGCCAGCCGATCTTCCTCGTGGCCGCGACGAGCCATCGCGCGGCCCGGATCGCAGCCCGCAAGGGGCGCGTCAGCTATGCCCCGCGCGCGCCGATTCTGACGCTCGATCAGGCGCTTGCGCGCAACAGCCGGTTCGAGGGCGGCCCGGTGATCTGGTCGCGCGGCGATGTCGAAACCGCGCTTGCCGGCGCCGCGCACAGCGTCGAGGGCGAGATCGAGATCGGCGGGCAGGAGCATTTCTACCTCGAGGGGCAGGCCGCGATGGCGCTGCCCGGCGATCAGGGCATGGTGATCCACATCTCCTCGCAGCACCCGACCGAGGTGCAGCACAAGGTCGCCCACGCGCTCGGCTGCGCGATGCATGACGTGCGCGTCGAGATGCGCCGGATGGGTGGCGGGTTCGGCGGCAAGGAGAGCCAGGGCAACCACCTCGCAATCGCCTGCGCCGTCGCCGCGCGCGCCACCGGGCGGCCCTGCAAGATGCGCTACGACCGCGACGACGACATGGTCATCACCGGCAAGCGCCACGATTTCCGCATCCGCTACCGGATCGGCGCCGATGCCGAGGGGAAAATCCTTGGCGCCGATTTCCTGCAGCTCGCGCGCTGCGGCTGGTCGCCCGACCTCAGCCTGCCGGTCTGCGACCGCGCGATGCTGCATGCCGACAGCTCCTATTTCGTCCCCGCGCTGCGCGTCGAAAGCCACCGGCTGCGGACGAACACCCAGTCGAACACCGCCTATCGCGGCTTCGGCGGGCCGCAGGGGATGCTCGGCATGGAGCGGGCGATCGAACATCTGGCTTTTGCCATGGGGATCGAGCCCTCCGAATTGCGCCGGCGGAATTATTACGAGCCGCCGACGGGGGGGCCGTCTGCCCCCCCGAGCCCCCCCGAGAGTATTTCCGCCAAGAAGAAGCAGGAGACGCATTACGGGCAGGAGGTGGAGGACTGCATTCTTCAGGCGCTTACCGATGCCCTGCAGAAATCGAGCAATTATGCCGTGCGAAAGGCCGAGATTGCCGAGTGGAATAGCAAAAATCGAACCTTGAAGCGGGGGATTGCGCTTTCTCCGGTGAAGTTCGGGATCTCCTTCACGCTGACCCATCTCAATCAGGCCGGCGCGCTCGTTCAGGTCTATTCCGACGGCTCGGTACTGCTCAATCACGGCGGCACGGAGATGGGTCAGGGGCTGCATCGCAAGGTCTGTCAGGTGGCGGCTTCGGTCTTCGGCATCGACGTCGATCAGGTGCGGATCACTGCGACCGATACCTCGAAAGTGCCCAATACCTCGGCCACTGCCGCCTCCTCGGGCGCCGATCTGAACGGCATGGCGGTCAAGGCCGCCTGCGAGACGGTGCGCGCGCGGCTTGCTGACTTCGTCGCCGCACGGGAGGGCTGTGCGCCGGAGGACGTGCAGTTCGCCGAGGGCGCGGTGCAGGCCGGCGCGAAACACTGGAGCTTCGCCGAGATCGCCGAGGCGGCCTATCAGTCGCGGATCTCGCTTTCGTCGACCGGTTTCTACGCCACGCCGAAGATCAGCTGGGACCGGATCGCCGGGCGCGGGCGGCCGTTCTACTATTTCGCCTATGGCGCGGCGGTGACCGAGGTGGTGATCGACACGCTCACCGGCGAGAACCGGATCCTGCGCACCGACATCCTGCATGACGCGGGCCAATCGCTGAACCCGGCGCTCGACATCGGCCAGATCGAGGGCGCCTATGTGCAGGGCGCGGGCTGGCTGACGACCGAGGAACTGGTCTGGGACGGCAAGGGGCGGTTGACGACCCATGCACCCTCCACCTACAAGATCCCGGCTTGCTCCGACCGGCCGCGCGTGTTCAACGTCGCGCTCTGGGACGAACCGAACCGCGAGGAGACGATCTTCCGCTCGAAGGCGGTGGGCGAGCCGCCGTTCATGCTTGGCATCTCGGCGCTGCATGCGCTTTCCGAGGCCTGCGCCGCCTGCGGGCCGCACTGGCCCGACCTGCAGGCGCCCGCCACCGCCGAGGCGGTGCTCGCCGCCGTCGCCCGGGCGCGGGGGGAGGCATGAGCCTCGATCCCGAAACGCTTGCGCGCGCGGCGCGGCGCGGCCCTTTCGTGCGGGTCGTGGTGGCCGAGGTGAAGGGCTCCGCGCCCCGAGAGCCGGGCGCGGCGATGCTCGTCTGGCCCGATGCGACCGAGGGCACGATCGGCGGCGGCACGCTCGAATTCGAGGCGATCGCACGGGCGCGGGCCAATCCCCGGCCGCGGCTCGAACGCGTGGCACTTGGCCCGGCGATGGGGCAATGCTGCGGGGGCGCGGTGGTGCTGGGCTATGAGCCCTTCGATGCGGCGCGCGTCGAAACCCTCACCCCGGGCTGGCACGCGCGCCCGCTCGGGCCCGCCGCGGAGATGCCGCTGGCCGTGCGCCGCGCGCTCGGCCGTGCCCGCGACCGCGGCGAGGCGCCCGCGATGCTGATCGGCGACTGGCTGATCGAGGCGGTCGCCCCCGCGCCCGAGGAGCTCTGGATCTGGGGCGCGGGCCATGTCGGGCGCGCGCTGGTGGCCGTGCTCTCCCCCCTGCCCGGGCTGCGCATCCGCTGGGTCGACACCGGGGCCGAGCGCTTCCCCACCGAAATCCCCTCAGGCGTCGAGGCGCTGATCGCCGAAAACCCCGCCGATCTTGTGCCGCTAGCCCCCCCGACCGCGCGCCACCTCGTGCTGACCTATTCCCATGCGCTCGATCTCGAGCTTTGCCACCGGCTGCTCAGCCACGGCTTCGCCGGACTCGGCCTGATCGGATCGCAAACCAAATGGGCGCGCTTTCGCCACCGTCTGGCCGAACTCGGCCATGACGGCGCACAAATTTCGCGCATTGCCTGTCCGATAGGCGATCCGACGCTCGGGAAGGCGCCACAAGCCATTGCGATTTCGGCCGCCGCCGCGCTACTGAAAGAGGTGAGCGCTGCAAGAGCCGGAACGGCCGCACAAAAAAGAGGACGCGCCGGGTGACGGGGATGCTTTTGAAGATCGAGGGCCTGACCAAGGCCTATCCGGGGGTGGTCGCCAATGATGGCGTCGGCTTTGCCGTCGCGCCGGGGGAGATCCACGCGCTCTTGGGCGAAAACGGCGCGGGCAAATCGACGCTGGTCAAGATGATCTACGGCCTCGTGAAGCCCGACAGCGGCACGATGGAATTTCAGGGCAAGCCCTACACACCGCCCGAACCGCGCGCCGCGCGGCTCGCGGGCGTTGCGATGGTGTTCCAGCATTTCTCCCTTTTCGAGGCGCTGAGCGTCGCCGAAAACGTCGCGCTCGGCATGGAGAACCCGCCGCCGATGCGCGATCTGGCGAAACGCATCCGCGACATCTCCACCGCCTACGGCCTGCCGCTCGACCCCGACCGCACGGTGGGTGACCTGTCGGCGGGCGAGCGTCAGCGCGTCGAGATCATCCGCTGCCTGCTGCAGGATCCGAAGCTGCTCATCATGGACGAGCCGACCTCGGTGCTGACCCCGCAGGAGGTCGACATCCTCTTTCACACGCTGCGCAAGCTGTCTTCCGAGGGCACCGCGATCCTCTATATCTCGCACAAGCTCGAGGAGATCCGCTCGCTCTGCGACGGCGCCACGGTGCTGCGCGGCGGCAAGGTCGTCGCAAGCTGCGTGCCGCGCGAGAAATCGGCGCGCGAGCTGGCCGAGATGATGGTCGGCGGCGAGTTCACCTCGACCGACCGCAGCGGGCGCGAGCTTGGCCCGGTGATCTTCGAGGTGAGCGCGCTCAGCCTGCCGCCGATGTCGCAATTCGGCCCGGCGCTGAAGAACGTCTCGCTTTCGCTGCGCGCGGGCGAGGTGCTCGGCATCGGGGGCGTCGCCGGCAACGGGCAGGAGGAACTGCTCGCCACGCTTTCGGGCGAGGTGCCCTCCACCCCCGGCACGGTGAAGCTGCACGGCCATGACGTTTCCGCACTCGGCCCGAACGACCGCCGCCGCATCGGCCTGCAGGGCGCGCCGGAGGAGCGGCTCGGCCATGCCGCGGTGCCGAATATGAGCCTCACCGACAACGCGCTGCTCACCGGCACGGTGCGCCGCCCGCTCACCCGCAAGGGCTTCATCGACATGACCGCGGCGAAGACCTTCGCCGAGGAGATCATCGCCACTTTCGACGTGCGCACCCCCGGGCCGCATGTCGCCGCGCGCGCGCTTTCGGGCGGCAACCTGCAGAAATTCGTGATCGGGCGCGAGGTGCTGCAATACCCCGAGGTGCTGATCGTGAACCAGCCGACCTGGGGCGTGGATGCCGCGGCGGCGGCCTCGATCCGGCAGGCGCTGCTGGATCTCGCCGGAAAGGGCGCGGCGGTGATCGTGATCAGCCAGGATCTCGACGAGCTGATGGAGATCGCCGATCGCTTCTGCGCGCTCAACGAGGGGCGGCTTTCCGAGCCGCGCCCGACCGAGGGGCTGACGATGGAGGAGATCGGCCTGATGCTGGGCGGCGCCCATGGCATGCAGGAGGCCGCCGCGCAATGATCCGTCTCGTCAAACGTCCCGTGCCCTCGAAATTCTGGTCCTGGGCGACGCCGGTGATCGCCGTCGTCGCGACGATGATCGCGGGCGGCATCCTTTTCGCCGCGCTCGGCAAGGATCCGTTCCAGGCGATCAAGGTGATCTTCTGGGATCCGCTCTTCGGCGCGAATGCCGCCTATTTCCGCGGCCAGCTGCTGGTGAAGGCGGCGCCGCTGATCCTGATCGCCTCGGGCCTCGCCGTGGGCTTCAAGGCGGGGATCTGGAACATCGGTGCCGAGGGGCAATATATCATCGGCGCGATCTGCGGCGCGGCGCTCGCGCTGGGCGTCTACCCGGCCGAGAGCGCCTGGCTCTTTCCGGCGATGGTTCTGCTCGGCGCGCTGGGCGGCTTTCTCTGGGGGCTGATCCCCGCGGTGCTGAAGGTCGTCTTCGGCACGAATGAGATCCTCGTTTCGCTGATGCTCGTCTATGTCGCGCAGAACCTGCTCGCCTATGTCGCCTTCGGGCCGCTGAAGAACCCGGAGGGTTATGGCTTCCCCGGCTCGCGCAACCTGCAGCAATATCCTTCCGCGCATAACGCCGATCTGATCGCGGGGACCGGCATGCATTGGGGCGTGGTCGCGGCGCTGATCGCGGTGATCTTCACCTATATTCTGATGCAGCGCCATATCGCGGGCTTCCGCATCCGCGTCGCGGGCGAGGCGCCGCGGGCGGCGCGCTTTGCGGGCGTGGTGCCAGCGCGGCTGGTGATCTTCTGCCTTGGCCTGTCCGGCGCGCTCGCCGGTCTGGCCGGGCTTTTCGAGGTCTCCGGCCCCTCCGGCCAGATCACCGACAGTTTCAACGTGGGCTACGGCTATACCGCGATCATCGTCGCCTTCCTCGGTCGGCTGAACGCCGTGGGCATCCTGCTTGCGGGGCTTCTGATGGCGCTCACCTACATTGGCGGCGACATGGCGCAGCTGATGCTGCAACTGCCCTCCGCCGCGATCCAGGTGTTCCAGGGGATGCTTCTGTTTTTCCTCTTGGGATTCGACCTGCTCACCAATTACCGTGTCCGTCTGGGGGGGAAGCGCGCATGATCATCGGCGGCATCGACATCGTCACGCTGATCGCCACGCTGATGGCGGCCTCGACGCCGGTCCTGCTTGCCGCGACCGGCGAGCTGGTGGCGGAGAAATCCGGCGTGCTCAACCTCGGCGTCGAGGGGATGATGATCATCGGCGCGGTGGCGGGGTTTGCAACCGCCGTCGGCACCGGCTCGCCGGTGCTCGGCTTTGTCGGCGGCGCGCTTGCGGGGGCGGCGCTCGCGCTCCTTTTCGCGGTGTTGACCCAGGTGTTCCTTTCCAACCAGACGGCGACCGGCCTTGCGCTCACGATGTTCGGCCTCGGCCTTTCCGCGCTTTTCGGCAAGGGGTTCGAGGGCGTGCGCCCGCCGGGCACCGCCAAGCTCTCCTTCGGCCCGCTTTCCGACATCCCCGGCCTCGGCCGCATCCTCTTCTCGCATGACTGGGTCGTCTATTTCTCGCTCGCGATGGTCGCGCTGACCTGGGCCTTCCTGAAATACACCCGCGCCGGGCTGATCCTGCGCGCGGTCGGCGAAAGCCACGACGCCGCCCATGCGCTGGGATATCGCGTGATCGCGGTGCGGATGGCGGCGCTGGCCTTCGGCGGCGCGCTCGCCGGTGTCGGCGGCGCCTATCTGAGCCTCGTGCGCGTGCCGCAATGGACCGAGGGGATGACCGCGGGCGCCGGCTGGATCGCGCTTGCCATCGTCGTCTTCGCCTCCTGGAAGCCCGAGCGGGTGCTGATCGGCGCCTATCTCTTCGGCGGCATCACCGCGCTGCAGCTGCAATTGCAGGCCGCGGGCTATGCGATCCCCGTGCACCTGCTCTCGATGGCGCCCTATGTGCTCACCATCGTCGTGCTGGTGCTGCTTTCCGTCACCCACCGCCATGGCGCGCCGGCTGCTCCCGCCGCGCTTGGCCGGTCGTTCCACGCCTCGAGCTGAGGCTGCAATCCCGCGGGCGCTAGCCCCGACAACTCTGGAGTGTTCCATGGACCGCAGATCCTTTCTGAAAACCACCGCCGCGACCGCCGTCGTCGCCGCCGCCGGCCTGCCCGCGCGCGCCGCCGACCCGATCAAGATCGGCTTCATCTACGTCGGCCCGATCGGCGACATGGGCTGGTCCTATCAGCATGACGTCGCGCGCCGCGCGATGGAGACCGAGCTCGGCGGCAAGGTCGTCACCTCCTTCATCGAGAACGTGCCCGAGGGCCCGGACGCCGAACGCGCGCTGACCCAGCTCGCGCTCGAGGGCAACCAGCTGATCTTCGCGACCTCCTTCGGCTTCATGGATGCGACCGTCAACGTCGCCGCCAAGTTCCCGAACGTGAAGTTCGAGCACGCCACCGGCTACAAGCGCGCCGACAACCTCTCGACCTATGACGCGCGCTTCTACGAGGGCCGCGCGATCCAGGGCACGATCGCCGGGCGCATGACGAAGACCAACAAGATCGGCTACATCGGATCCTTCCCGATCCCGGAAGTCGTGCAGGGCATCAACTCGGCCTTCATCCACGCCAAGAAGGTCAACCCCGACGTCGAGATCAAGGTGGTCTGGGCCTACACCTGGTTCGACCCGGCGAAGGAAGCCGACGCCGCCGCCGCGCTGATCGCCGAGGGCTGCGACTTCATCCTGCAGCACACCGACTCGACCGCGCCGCAGGCGAAGGCGCAGGAGGCGGGCAACGTCTACACCTTCGGCCAGGCCTCGGACATGGAAGCCTTCGCGCCGAAGCCGCGCGTCGCCTCGACGATCGACAACTGGTCGCCCTATTACATCAAGCGCGCGCAGGCGATGGTCGACGGCAGCTGGGCCTCGGAAGCGACCTGGGGCGGGATCGGCACCGGCATGGTGAAGATCGGCGAGATCTCCGACGCGGTGCCGGCCGAGGTGAAGGCCGAGGCCGAGGCGCTGATCGCGAAGATCGGGGCGGGCGAATACCACCCCTTCACCGGCCCGCTGAAGAAGCAGGACGGCTCCGACTGGCTCGCCGAGGGCGAGACCCCGGACGACGGCACGCTTGCCGGCATGAACTTCTTCGTCGAGGGCGTCGGCGCGGAAATGCCGAAGTAAGCCTTTCGGGCGCATGAAACGGAGGGGCGGGTCTTCGGGCCCGCCCTTTTGCTTGGCTGCTTTCCGCCGAAACGGCCCCCGTTGACGAAGATGTGGGAACGCGCGCAGATCGAAAGGCGTTAGAAGCGCAATGCGGCCCCGCGCCGCCTGACTCTGGGGAAAGACATGGAACGGCTCAAGACCACCACGATCCTGATCACCTCGCTCGCGCTGGCGGTGCCGGCGCCGGGCTTTGCCGAAAGCTCGAATGCCGCGCTCAAGGCCTGCATCGCCGCGCATGTCCAGGCCGGCGAGACCCGGGCCCAGGCGCTGGCTGCCTGTTCCGGCCAGGCCGGGACGGCGAAGACGAAGAAATCCGCCGAGCCGAAGGCCGCGCCGACCCAGACCACGCCGAAAGCCGCCCAGCAAAAGGCGCCGAAGGCGGCCCCGGTCGAGCCCCCCAAGGCGCCCGTGGCACAGCAGAATTCCGCCAGCGGGCTGAAGGCGGCGGAGCAGGCCGCGCAGGAAAAGCGCCAGAAGCAGCAGGCCGCGAAAGAGCAGGCCGCGCAGCAGAAGGCCGCCAAGGAACAGGCCGCCCAACAGAAGGCCGCTCAGGAAAAGACCCGCAAACAGACGGGTGCGACGAACGGCGCCGTGCCGGCGCAGCCGGGCGCCGCGCAACCCGGCCCCGCACAACCCGGCGCTGCGCCCCAGCTGCCGACCCAGACGGGCACGAAACAGGGCGGCACGCTGCTGCCCGGCGGCAAGACCCCGCCGGCCCCCGCCGCGCAGCCTTCCGTCACCGCGCAGCCTTCCGTCACCGCGCAGCCCGCGCCGCAGCCGCAAGTGCCGCTGCTGCCGGGCAGCCAGACCGGCAAGACCGGGAAGAACGCCACCAAGACGGCGGCGCCCGACGCGATCACGGGCCAACCCCGGTCCAACGGGCTGATGAGCGCGCTTGCGGCCGCCAACGCGGCAAAGCAGGGCCAGCCGGTGACCAATGAGGCGCTGACCGCCCCGGCGACCGGCGCCGCCCCCGATGCCGGCCCGATGCAGGAAGAGGTGATCACCCGCGACAACTCGCGCCGCTCCTCGCAGGATTTCTCGACCACGCTCGACGGCCGGCTGCGGCCGGCCACCGGCAGCGGCCCGGTGCAGGTGCTGCCCGGGCGGGTCGTGCCCGGCCAGCCGGTCCCGCCCGCACCGCCGGTGGTGACGAAGAAGAAGAAGGACAAGGGGCTTTCCGACGTCGAGAAGCTCGCGATCGCCGGCATCGCCGCGCTCGCGGTGGGCGCGTTGCTGAGCAACGGCTCGCGCGTGGCCGCGAACACCGGCGACCGCGTCGTGGTGCAGAACCCCGACGGCAGCTATCGCGTGATCAAGGACGACAACGCGCTCCTGCGCCAGCCCGGCTCCACGATCCGCACCCAGGACTATGCCGACGGCTCCTCGCGCACCGTGGTGACGAAACCCGACGGCAGCCAGATCATCACCGTCTACGACGCCCAGCGCCGCATCGTGCAGCGCGTTCTGGTCGAACCCGACGGGCGCCGTTACGTGCTGATCGACGACAGCCGCGGCGCGCCGCCGGTGCGGATGAGCAGCTCGGGCAATTCGGGCTATGGCAGCTCGGGCTATGTGCCGAGCGTCTCGAGCAGCGCGAATGAGGACGCGCTGCGCGCCGCCCTCGCCGCCGAGGGGGTCGAGGGGCGCCGCTACACGCTCGCGCAGATCCGCGACATCGGCGCGGTGCGCGCCCTCGCCCCGGTGATCGGCACCGAGAGCGTCACCTTCGCCTCGGGCTCCTCGGCGATCAGCCCCGACCAGGCCCATGCGCTGGCCGGTCTCGGCGCCACGATCCGCGACGAGATCGCCGCCGACCCGCGCCAGATCTTCCTGATCGAGGGGCACACCGATGCGGTGGGCGACCCGGCGATGAACCTCACGCTCTCCGACCGGCGCGCGGAATCGCTCGCGCTTGCGCTGAGCGAATATTTCGACGTGCCGGCCGAGAACCTCGTGGTTCAGGGCTATGGCGAGGAGGAGCTCGCGGTGCAGACCTCGGGCGCCTCGGAGGCGAACCGCCGCGTGGTGGTGCGCCGCATCACCGACCTCTTGCAGGTCGCGCAGGAGTAAGCCCCCGGACCGGAGGGCGCGTGCCGGGGAGAGGCCATCGCCTCCCCCCGGTTTTCTCCGATTTCCCCGATTTTCGTTGACCTTTCCTGCCAAAGGGCAGTGAATCCTCTTGCCTGAATGCGGCCTCGGACATATTCGAGTATACGCATGTATACGAAGCCGGCGTCGATACCGGCAAGGGGAGGGAAGAATGGCTCATATCGTTGTTCTTGGCGCTGGTCTCGGCGGCGCCATCATGGCGTATGAATTGCGCGACAATGTCCGCAAGGAAGACAAGATCACCGTCATCACGAAGGATCCGAAATATCACTTCGTGCCGTCGAACCCCTGGGTCGCCGTGGGCTGGCGTGACCGCAAGGACATCACCGTCGACCTCGCGCCGACGATGAAGAAGAAGAACATCGACTTCATCCCGGTCGCGGCGAAACGCCTGCACCCCGACGAGAACCGCGTCGAACTCGAGGATGGCCGCTCGATCGACTACGATTACGTCGTGATCGCCACCGGCCCCGAGCTTGCCTTCGACGAGATCGAGGGCTTCGGCCCCGAAGGCTTCACCCAGTCGGTCTGCCATATCGACCATGCCGAGCACGCCCGCGTCGCCTTCGAGCGGTTCTGCGAGAAGCCCGGCCCGATCATCATCGGCGCAGTGCAGGGTGCCTCCTGCTACGGCCCGGCCTATGAGTTCACCTTCATCCTCGACACCGCGCTGCGCAAGGCGAAGATCCGCGACCAGGTGCCGATGACCTTCATCACCTCGGAACCCTATGTCGGCCATCTCGGCCTCGACGGGGTGGGCGACACCAAGGGGCTGATGGAATCGAACCTGCGCGAGAAGCACATCAAGTGGATGACCTCGTGCAAGGTGCAGAAGATCGAGGACGGCAAGATGACCGTCGAGGAGATCGCCGACGACGGTTCGGTCAAGGCGGTGAAGGAGATGCCCTTCGGCTATGCGATGATGCTGCCGGCGTTCCGCGGCATCCCGGCGCTGATGGGGCTCGAGGGGCTGGTGAACCCCCGCGGCTTCGTGATCGTCGACAAGCATCAGCGCAACCCGAAATACCCGAACGCCTTCGGCGTCGGCGTCTGCGTCGCGATCCCGCCGGTCGCCGCCACCCCGGTGCCCGTGGGCGTGCCGAAGACCGGCTTCATGATCGAATCGATGGTCACCGCCACGGCGCATAACATCGGCAACCTCGTGCGCGGCCAGGAGCCGGACGAGACCGGCACCTGGAACGCGGTCTGCCTCGCCGATTTCGGCGACAGCGGCATCGCCTTCGTCGCGCAGCCGCAGATCCCGCCGCGCAACGTGAACTGGTCGGCGCAGGGAAAATGGGTGCACTGGGCGAAGGAGGGCTTCGAGCGCTACTTCATGCACAAGCTGCGCAAGGGCACCTCGGAAACCTTCTACGAGAAATTCGGCATGAAGATGCTCGGCATCGACAAGCTGAAGGCGACGAAGAAGACGAACGTCTGAACGGGGCGTCCACAAGACGGGAGGCGGGTCTTCGGGCCCGCCTTTTCCTTTGCGCGCCCCCGCGCTACTCAGGGGGCATGAGCGACATCGAGCCCCCCGATTTCCCGATCCCCGCAACCCTCGCCGCCTGCGCGACCGAGGTGCTAACCACCGCCGATCCGATGGCGAAGACGGCGAAGTCGCGCGCCTTCGCCGCGGCCTGGTTCGCCGGGCGGGCGGCGGGCACACCGATGCCGCTGGGCGAAGCCGCGCCGCCCGATCGCCCGGCGCGCCCCGACAGGCCCGAGCTGCTCGATCCGCGCGACGTGCCGCGCCGGCGCCCGGGATCGGAGGCGGGGCGTCGCGCGATCCTGCATGCCGTCGCCCATATCGAGCTCAACGCCGTCGATCTGCACTGGGACATCATCGCGCGCTTCACCGCGGTGCGGATGCCGCCCGGCTTCTACGACGACTGGGTGAAGGCGGCCGACGAGGAATCGAAGCATTTCCGCCTGATCGAGAGCTGCCTGCGCGCGAGCGGCAGCTTTTATGGCGATCTGCCCGCCCATGCCGGCATGTGGCGCGCGGCCGAGGACACCGCCGGCGACCTGATGGCGCGGCTCGGCGTGGTGCCGATGGTGCTCGAGGCGCGCGGCCTCGACGTGACGCCGGGGATGATCGCGATCTTCGAGAAGGCGGGCGACGCGGCGACGGTGGAGGCGCTCGGCGTGATCTATGCCGAGGAGGTCGGCCATGTCGCCTATGGCTCGAAATGGTTCCATTTCCTTTGCGGGCGCCACGAACTCGACCCGAAGGAGACCTTCCACGCCCTCGTGCGGCGCTATTTCCACGGTGCGCTGAAGCCCCCCTTCAACGAGGAGAAACGCGCCGAGGCCGGGTTGCCGCCCGATTTCTACTGGCCGCTCGCCGAGGAGCTGCCGCAGCGCCCGCGCGGCTGAGCGCGGCCCGGCCCTTGCCGGCGGTTCAGCTGCCCGGCGGGAAATGCGCGCTCAGGTAATCGACCACCGCCTTCAGATTCGCGGGGCGTCGCTCGATGTCGGTCATCGTCACGACATGATGCTCCCAATCCGCGCGGGTCTTGCCCTCGGTCTCGGCGATCCGCTTGAGCGGATGGCAGCGCGCGCATTCGTGCCGCACCGTGTCGAGCCCGGCGCCCTGCGGGAGCTGGAACGCCGCGGCAGGCTGCAGGCCGAGCGCGAGCGCAGCGGCCGCCAGGCCGGGCAGGAGAAAGCCCTGCGCAGGGATCCCGGCGCTCGGACGGGGTGGGGTCAATCGCGACATGGCATCCGCTTGCGGCCTCGATCCGGTTCTGCGCGGCGTTCGAATCGCCCGCCTCCGCCTCCGAATTGACACCCTCCGCCCCTCGGCAACCAGCCTTCGCCCTCCCCTTCCCCGGTTTTTTCCGGCGCTGCATCGCAGCACAATCCCGGGCATCTGCCCGTTTCCTCATCATCCGGCGCCTTTTTGACGCCCGCAGCGCGCTCAGATTCCCCCAAAAACGCCAAGAAGCGTTACCAAATTATTAATAGCTTCTGCCAAAATGAGCAGGCGACGCCATCGGGATCCCCGCGCGATCCTTCCGGCCCGCGGCCAGACCTTTACGTCATCGGCCTCCTCGCGAGGCGCTCTTCCATTCGTTTCTGCACCGGGGATCAACATGGCATTCAATGAGCTCGACCTTCCGCAGGAAATTTCCCGTTTCGAGATGCCCCGCGCCGCCGTGTCGGGCGCCGTCTCCCGGATCCCGCGCAGCGGATCGCTTTATGCACGCCTCGGCAAGCGCCTCCTCGACATCGCGATCAGCCTCGCGCTCATGCCCGCCCTCTTGCCGGTGATGGCCGCGATCTGGCTGCTGATCCGGCGCGACGGCGGCGGCGCGATCTTCGCGCAGCCCCGCGTCGGGCGGGAGGGGCGCGTCTTTGCCTGCTACAAGTTCCGCACCATGATCCTCGATGCCGAGCGCGAACTCGAGCGGATGATCGCCACCGATCCGGCGGTGGCCGAGGAATGGCGCGTGCATCAGAAACTGCGCAACGATCCCCGGATCACCGCGATCGGCAAGCTTTTGCGCAAGACCTCGCTCGACGAGCTGCCGCAGATCCTCAACGTGCTGAAGGGCGACATGAGCCTGGTCGGGCCGCGCCCCTTCCTGCCCTCGCAAAAGGCGATCTACGACGCCGCGGGCGGGCGCGCCTATTACCGGCTGCGCCCGGGCGTCACCGGGCTCTGGCAGGTGTTCAGCCGCCACGACACCACCTTCGCCTCGCGCGTGCGCTTCGACGAGGCCTATGGCGCCCATCTGCGCGCGACGGGCGATCTCGCGCTGATCCTGCGCACCGCGAAAGTCGTGCTCCTGCGCACCGGCGCCTGAGCGGCGGGAGCGGGCGCCCCGCGGGCGCCCCGCGCGCGTTCCCCGCATTCGTTCGAATTGAACAGGCTTCCTCCCCCTGCGCCCCGCCCCCGGCCGCAGGGGGTAAGCCTTTCTTAAACCGCCCCTGCTCTAATTCCCCCTGACGGTGCCGGGGGGCGTCGTCCGTCGCGAGAACCGCGACCCGACCTGGGGTGACATCATGACAAGCGACTTCCGTGCCCTGTGCGCCGTGCCGGCGCGCCGGTTCCATCCTGTTTCCACGCGCCTCGCCGCCCTTCTCGGCGCCGCGCTCCTCGCCCTGACAGGGCTGAGCACAGCCGCCGCCGCACAGGCGGTGCCCGCCGGCTATGCGCCGCGCGCGGTGGTGATCCGCAACGACATGGGCGGCGATGTCGGCGCCCGCGCCAACAAGATCGCCGCGATGCGCGCCGCCGGCCAGAGCGTCGAGATCCGCGGCTCCGCCTGCTATTCCGCCTGCACGATGTATCTCGCGCTGCCCGGCACCTGCGTCAACCGCCGCACCCAGTTCGGCTTTCACCGGCCAAGCTATTACGGCATCGCGCTCGCCCCCGACCAGTTCGAGTTCTGGTCGCAGGTGATCGCCGCGCATTACCCGCCCGCGATCCGCAGCTGGTATCTGCGCGAGGCCCGCTATGCCGTGAGCCCGGAGATCCTGCCCGGCGCCGAGCTGATCCGCCTCGGCGTGCCCGAATGCCCGTAAGCGCGCCCGCTCAGGGCAGCTGCGGCGCGTTGAAGGCGAGGCGGAAATAGTCGAAGAGCGCCTGCACCGGCGGTTGCAGCGCGATCCCGCGCCGCCAGGCCAGACCGACGTCCATCGTCGGCACCGGCGGCGAGGTTTCGACCGTGACGATCCGCTTCCCCTCCAGCGACCAGGTCCGATAGACCATGTCGGAGAGGATCGTCACCCCCTGCCCGTTCGCCACCATCGAGCGCACCGCCTCGATCGAGGAGGTCCGCAGCCGCACCCGCGGCTGGATCGTGCCGAAATTCCAGTATTTCATCGTGGTGTTCGCCGCCTCGTCGACGGTGAGCATGACGTAATCCTCGCCCGCGACCTCCTCGAAGGTCACCCGCCGCTTGCTCGCCAGCCGATGCCCCTGCGGCAGCCAGAGCCGCCGCGGCGAGCGGATCAGCGGCTCGGTCTCCAGCTCGGGGTTGGAGATGTTCGAGGTCAGCACGATCGCGATGTCGAAACGGTTCGACAGCAGCCCCTCCTCGACGCTCTCGCGGTTGAGCTCGTGGATCTGGATGTCGAGGTTCGGATGCAGCCGCGCCAGCCGGTCGAGGTGATAGGGCAGGAAATAGCCGATCACCGTGTAGGTGGTGGCGACGACGATCTTCCCGCGCGTGCCGCTCGCCCGCTCGCGGATGTTCACCGCCTCGTCGAGCTTGGTCAGGATCTCATAGGCGAGCGCGAGAAGCTCACGCCCCGACTGCGTCATCTCCATGCCATGCGCGGTGCGGATGAAGAGATCGGCGCCGAGCTCGGCCTCCAGCTCGCGGATCGCGGTGGTGACCGAGGATTGCGAGATCGCCAGATCGGCGGCGGCGCGGCTGACCTGCCCGGTCTCCGCCGTGGCGACGAAATATTTCAGCTGCCGAAAGTTCATCGCTGTCATCCGTTCTGAAATTCCGATAATGCCTGTCACACATTTCCGAATTTCCTGCTTCGCATTCTGCCGAAAAGCGCCGCAAACCCTGTTTTCTGTGGGAGTTGCGGCCTTCTCTCGGCACCAGCATTATCTGATTTTCCAATTTTTATACAGTAATTATTTGAATTTTACATGACCGTCATTTTCGAGAAACCTGATCCTGTGCTGCAATACCGGAAGACGACATGCCCAGACTCATCGACTTGAACTGCGACCTCGGGGAAGGCTTCGGCCACTGGACGATGGGCGAGGCCCCGGATGCCGATCTGATGGAGATCGTCTCCTCGGCCAATGTCGCGACCGGGTTCCACGCCGGCGATCCGACGCTGATGAACCGCGTGGTGAACCTGTGCCAGCAGCATGCGGTCGCGCTCGGCGCGCATCCCGGGTTCCGCGATCTCGTCGGCTTCGGCCGGCGCAACATCCGCGCCACGCCCGAGGAACTCGTCAACGACATCCTCTACCAGATCGGCGCGCTGCGCGAATTCGGCCGCCGCTACGGCATCGCGCTGCAACACGTCAAGCCGCATGGCGCGCTCTACATGGAGGCGGCGGTGAACGAGGATCTCTCACGCCACCTCGTCGAGACGCTGCAACGCACCGCACCCGATCTCATCCTCTTTTGCATGGACATCTCGCACACCTATGCGGTGGCGCGCCGGCTCGGCCAGCCGGTGGTGCGCGAGTTCTACGCCGACCGCGACTATGACGACAGCGGCTCGATCGTCTTCGCGCGCCATGTCGCGCCACTCGACCCCGCCCGCGTGACCGAGAAATGCGTCCGCGCCTGCCTCGAGGGCAAGGTGCAGACGGTGAGCGGAAAAGACATCTCGATCGACTTCGAGTCGATCTGCTTCCATTCCGACACGCCCGGAGCCCTCGAAATCGGCCGCGCCATCAAGGCGGGGCTGCAACAAAACGGCATCACCATCGCCCCCGCGGCCAGCGTGATCGCCCGGAACTGACCTGACAGGAGAGAGCCATGACCGATATCCTTTCGCCCCTTCCCGGCACTTTCTACCACAAGCCCGCCCCCGACGCGCCGCCCTTCAAGGAACCGGGCGCGGCGGTCGCGGTGGATGACACGATCGGGCTGATCGAGGTGATGAAGACCTTCATCGAGGTCAAGGCCGAGAGCGCCGGCACCTTCAAGGCCTATGCCGTCGCCGATGCGACCCCGGTTTCCGCCGGCGACGTTCTGGCGGAGATGGACTGAGCCGATGGCGATCCGCAAACTCTTCATCGCGAACCGCGGCGAAATCGCCGTGCGCATCATCCGCGCCGCGCGCGCGCTCGGCATCGAGACGGTGCAGGCCCATTCCGAGGCGGATGCCGCGATGCTCGCGGTGCGGCTGGCCGATGGTGCGGCCTGCGTGGGCCCCGCGCAGGCGGCGAAATCCTATCTGAACATTGCGGCGGTGGTCGCGGCGGCGCAGGAGGCCGGCTGTGACGCGGTGCATCCGGGCTATGGCTTCCTCGCCGAGAACGCCGACTTCGCCCGCGCGGTCGAGGCGGCGGGGATGATCTTCGTCGGCCCCACGCCCGAGACGATCGAGCGCATGGGCGACAAGGTCGCGGCGAAGCAGGCGGCGCAGGCCGCGGGCGTGCCGACGGTGCCGGGCTCCGACGGGCGGATCGAGGCGGCCGAGGCCCTCGCGATCGCCGAGGGCATCGGCTATCCGGTGATGATCAAGGCGGCGGCGGGCGGCGGCGGGCGCGGCATCCGCATCGCCACCTCGGCCGAGGAACTCGCCCGCCTCGCCCCGCAGGCGCGCGCCGAGGCGGAGGCTGCCTTCGGCGACGGCGGGCTCTACCTCGAGAAGGTGATCCTCAACCCGCGCCACGTCGAGGTGCAGATCCTCGGCGACGGCACCGGGGCGGCGGTGCACTGCTATGAGCGCGAATGTTCGTTGCAGCGCCGCCGCCAGAAGGTCTGGGAAGAGGCGCCGGCCTTCGGACTGAGCGCAGCGACCCGCAAGGCGCTTTGCGACAGCGCCGTCGCGCTCGCCCGGGCGGTGAACTACCGCGGCGCGGGGACGATCGAATATCTTTATGACGACGCCACCGGCGGCTTCTACTTCATCGAGATGAACACCCGCATCCAGGTCGAGCATCCGGTGACGGAGATGGTGACCGGGCTCGACCTCGTCGCACTGATGCTGCGCATCGCGGGGGGCGAGGCGCTGCCGCTGACGCAGGACGAGATCACCTGCACCGGCCACGCGATCGAGGTGCGGCTCAATGCCGAAGACCCGCTGATGCAGTTCCTGCCCTTCCCCGGCAAGGTCTCCGGCCTGACGATCCCCGACGGGCCCGGCGTGCGCTTCGACCATTTCCTTTACGAGGGCTACCAGATCCCGCCGTTCTACGACTCGCTTCTGGGCAAGCTGATCGTCTGGGCCGAGGACCGCGAGGCGGCGATTGATCTGATGGCCGAAACCCTCACCGGCATCGAGATCGCCGGGCTGAAGACGACGATCCCGCTCCACCTCGCGCTCGCCGCCGATCCGGGCGTGCGCGCGGGGGACTTCCACACCCAATGGCTGGAACCCTGGCTTGCCGCCGGGAACCTGACCGCGAAACCCGCAGCATAGGAGCGGCCCGTGCAGACCAGATATTCCTTTGGCGGCGACGAGCATGTCTATGTCGAGGTCGACGAGGAGATGTCGCTCGAAGCCTTCTTCATCGCGCTCTCGCTGCGCAATGCGGTGGCCGAGGCCGAGATCCCCGGCGTGACCGAGATCTGCCCGGCGAACGCCTCCTTCGAGGTGCGCTTCGATCCCGACGTGATCGCCCCCGAGGCGATGATGGCGCGGATCAAGGAGCTCGAGCACAAGGCCGAGGTTTCGGAAAAGCGCCTCACCACCCGGATCATCGAAATCCCGGTCTATTTCCAGGATCCCTGGACGCATGAGACGCTGATGCGCTTCCGCGAGCGGCACCAGGATCCGACCGGCTCCGACCTCGACTATGCGGCGCGGATCAACGGCTACGACAGCGTCGAGGCCTTCCTCGAGGCCTTCCACTCGCAGCCCTGGTTCGTCTCGATGGTCGGTTTCGTCGCCGGGCTGCCCTTCCTTTATCAGCTCGTCGAACGCGAAAAGCAGATCCAGGTGCCGAAATACCTGCGCCCGCGCACCGACACGCCGAAGCTTTCGGTTGGCATCGGCGGCTGCTTCGGCTGCATCTACTCGGTGCGCGGCGCGGGCGGCTACCAGCTTTTCGGCATCACCCCGGTGCCGATCTACGACCCGACCCAGACCGTCTCCTATCTCAAGGATTTCATGGTCTTCTTCCGCCCCGGCGACATCGTGAAATGGAAGCCGATCGGGCGCGAGGAACACGACCGGATCGCGGCGGAGGTGCAGGCCGGCAGCTATGCCCCGCGGATCGCCGAGGTCACCTTCGACCTCGACGCCTTCAACGCCGACATCGCCGGCACCAACGCGAAACTGATGGAGGCCCTCGATGGCGTTTAAGGTTGTCAAACCCGGGCTCTCGACCACGGTGCAAGACCTTGGCCGCCCCGGCTATTTCCACCTCGGCATTCCCGAGGGCGGCGCGATGGACCGCTACGCGCTGCGCGTCGCGAACATGCTCGTCGGCAATGACGAGGGTGCGGCCGGGCTCGAGGCGGTGTTCATGGGGCCGGAGCTGAGCTTCGACGCCGACACGCTCGTCGCCGTCACCGGCGCCGAGATGCCGATCACCGTCGATGGCGAGCCGCGCGAGGGCTGGAGTTCCTTCGTGGTGAAGGCGGGCCAGACCCTGCGCTTCGGCTTTCTGAAATCGGGGGCGCGGATCTACATCGCCTTCGGCGGCGGCATCGCGACGCCGCTCGCGCTTGGCAGCCGCTCGACCTATCCGATCGGCGCGCTGGGCGGCATCGACGGCCGCGCGATCGCCGCGGGCGACGTGGTGCCGGTGGGCGAGGCCGCCGCGATGACCGAGCGCCGGCTCGACCGCGCGCTCCTCGCGCCGCTGGTGCCGCCGGTGCCGCTCCGCGTGCTCACCGGGCTTTACTGGCACCGGCTGACGCCCGCCTGCCAGGCGCGCTTCTTCGCCGACGAATGGGTCGTCGCGCCCGAGGCCGACCGCATGGGCTATCGCTTCCGCGGCGGCGCGCCGATGGAATTCGTCGAGCGCGAACAGCCCTTCGGCGCCGGCTCCGACCCCTCGAACATCGTCGACGGCTGCTATTCCTACGGCTCGATCCAGGTGCCCGGCGGGCAGGAGCCGATCGTGCTCCACCGCGACGCGGTCTCGGGCGGCGGTTACTTCACGCTTGGCGCGGTGATCTCGGCCGACATGGACCTGATCGGCCAGCTGCAGCCCAACACCAAGGTGCGCTTCACCGAGGTGACGATGGAAGAGGCGCTCGCCGCCCGCGCCGCGCGCAAGGACCGGCTTGCCAGGACACGCGCGGCGCTGGGCTGAGCCCGGCCCGCGCCCGATACCCCAAAGCAAGGCGGCGGGATCAACCCGCCCCATCCCCCCAACAGAGAGGTCTCTGAACGATGAAACATGCCCTGATCTCCGCCCTTCTGGGCGCCACCTGCCTCGCCGCTCCGGCGCTTGCCGAAGAGGCCTGGTTCCCCTACCCCGCCGAGGAGGTCACCCCGGCCTTCTCGCCCGAGGGCAAACCCGCACCGATCGACTATGTCGCGCTCGACAAGGCCGACAAGCCCTTCAAGATCTGCGTCTCCTTCCCGCACATGAAGGACGCCTACTGGCTCGGCGTCGATTACGGCGTCACCGAGGAGGCGAAGCGCGAGGGCGTCAAGCTCAACGTGGTCGAGGCCGGCGGCTATACCGAACTGCCCAAGCAGATCAGCCAGATCGAGGATTGCGTCGCCGGCGGCGCGCAGGCGGTGATCATCGGCGCGATCTCCTATGACGGGCTGAATTCGGTGGTGAAGGAAACCGCCGCCAAGGGGATCCCGGTGATCGACCTCGTGAACGGCATGTCCTCGCCCGACATCGCGGCGAAATCGCTCGTCTCCTTCGAGACGATGGGCCATGAGATCGGCGCCTATCTCGCCGCGAAACACCCCGCCGGCAGCCCCGAGGTCAAGGTCGGCTGGTTCCCGGGCCCGGCCGGCGCCGGCTGGGTCGAGGCCGCGAACAAGGGCTTCATGGAGGCGGTGAAGGGCTCGGCGGTGACCGTGCTCGAACCGCGCTACGGCGACACCGGCAAGGAGGCGCAGCTCAAGCTCGTCGAGGACGTGCTGCAGGCGAACCCCGATGTGCGCTACATCGCCGGCACCGCGGTCACCGCCGAGGCGGCGCAGGGCCTTCTGCGCGAACGCGGGCTGACCGACAAGGTCGGCAACCTCGCGTTTTATCTGACGCCGGGCGTCTATGCCGGCATCAAGCGCGGCTTCATCGAGGCGGCGCCGGCGGATTCGATGGTGATCCAGGGCCGCATCGCGGTCGATCAGGCGGTGCGCGTGCTCGAGGGCAAGGACTACGTCAAGCATGTCGGCCCGAAGATCTTCGTCATCACCAAGGACAATATCGACGCCACCGCGCGCGAGGCGGTGCTGCCGCCCGACGGCTTCCAGCCGGTGTTCTCGGTGAACTGACGCACAGGCGGCCCCGTCCCCCCCGGGGCCGCCCCTTCCCATTCCAGACAGACCAGATCGGAGGCAGCCGATGCCGGCAGACCCCTTGCTGGAAGCCCGGGGGCTCACCAAGGCCTATCCCGGCGTCCTCGCGCTCGACGCGGTCGATTTCGACCTGCGCGCGGGCGAGGTCCATGTGCTCTTCGGCGAGAACGGCGCCGGCAAATCGACGATGATCTCGCTGCTCGCGGGGGCGAACACGCCCAGCGCCGGCGAGATCCGGATCCGCGGCGAGGCGGTTTCCTTCGCCTCGGTCGCCGATGCGCAGGCGCGGGGCATCTACACGGTGTTCCAGGAGTTCTCCCTCGTGCCCACGATGAGCGTGGCGCAGAACATGTTCCTCGGCCACGAGCCGGGACCGGGGCCGTTCCTCTCGCCCCGCGCGATGCGGACAAAGGCGGCGGCGGTGCTCGCCGATCTCGGCTTCGACATCCGCCCCGAGATCGACGTCGGGCGGCTGTCGCGCGCGCAGCAGCAGATGGTCGAGATCGCGAAGGCGATGCAGGGCGCGCTTTCGGTGCTGATCCTCGACGAACCCACCGCCTCGCTCACCGACCGCGAGGTCGACCAGCTCTTCGCGGTGATCGCGCGGCTGAAGGCGCAGGGCGTCGGCATCATCTACATCTCGCACCGGGTGCACGAGTTCGAGCGCATCGCCGAGCGCGTCACCGTGCTGCGCGACGGCGCCCGGATCGGCACCGAACAGATGGCCGAGATGACCGAGCAGAAGCTCGTGGACATGATGGCCGGGCGCGAGATCCGCGACATCTACCCGCGCATTGCCCACAACCCCGGCGATGTGATCCTGGAAATCGACGGGCTTTCCGGGCCCGGGCTGCGCGGCGCCTCGGTGCAGGTGCGGCGCGGCGAGGTGCTGGGCGTGGCCGGGCTCGTCGGTTCGGGCAAGTCGCGGCTTTTCCGCGCGGCGATGGGGCTGAACGCGACCCATGCCGGGCGCGTGCGCTTCAAGGGGCGCGACATGACCGGCGCGACGACGCGGGCGATGGTGCGCGCGGGGGCCTGGTATCTCTCGCCCGACCGCAAGCACGAGGGGCTGATCCTCGCCGAGACGCCGGCGGGCAACCTGCGCATGGACCTGATGCTGGCCGGTGGCGCGTTTCTGCGCATCGCGCGGCTGCGCGCCGCGGCGGAGCGCATCTTCACCCATGTCGAGCTGCCCCCGGCCTACCGGGTCCGCAGCGTCGGCAAGCTTTCGGGCGGCAATCAGCAGAAGGTGCTCTTCGGCAAGGCCTTCGGCCATGAGGCCGATCTCTACATCTTCGACGAGCCGACGGTGGGCGTCGACATGGGCACCCGCGCCGCGCTTTACCGGCTGATCGCGGAGCTTGCCGAAAGCGGCAAGGCGGTGGTGGTGATCTCCTCCGACCTGCCCGAGGTGATGAACCTCGCCCATCGCGCGATCGTGCTCGCCAATGGCCGGATCACCGCCGAGCTTCCCCGCGCGGAGCTCCGCGAGGAGGTGATCCTGCGCTACTTCTTCGACGCCCAGGAGACCGACCCGGTCCCGGCGCCAGCCCCCCAAACAGAAGGAACCCCCGCATGACGCAGGCAAAATCCGGCCGCAGCCTGGCCTCGCTGCCGCTGCGCATCTTCATCCGGCTCGGCGTGCTGCCGTTCTTCCTGATCGCGGCGATGATCCTCTTCGCGATCCTCTCGCCGAATTTCCTCAGCGCGCAGAACCTCGTGAACGTGGCGCGGCAGTCGGTCTATCTGGTGCTCGTCTCGCTCGGGCAGATGCTGGTGCTGATCGCCGGCGGCTTCGATCTCTCGGTCGGCACAGTGATCGCGCTCTCCTCCGTGGTCTCGGCACTCACGATGACCGCGCTCGCGCCGGTCTTTCCCGACGCGGTCTGGCTGGTGATCCTCGGCGGGCTGCTCGCGGGCTTCGGCGTGGCGCTGGTGGTGGGCGCGATCAACGGCATCGGCGTCGCGCTTTTCGAGGTCTCGCCCTTCATCATGACGCTCGGCGTCTCCTCGGTCGGCGCGGGGCTCGCGCTCTTCCTCACCGGGGGCGTGCCGGTCTCCGACCTGCCCTTTGCCTTCGGCGACACTTTCGGCTTTGGCCGCATCCTCGGCCTGCCGGTTCCGGTGGCGATCGCCCTCGTCGCGATCGCGGCGATGTGGGTGTTCATGGCGCGCACCCGCGCCGGCGCGCGGATCTACGCGGTGGGCGGCAATATCAAGTCGGCGCATCTTTCCGCGATCAACACCCGCGGGGTGCTCGTCCTCGTCTACGGGCTTTGTTCGGTCTTCGCCGCGATCACCGGGCTTTTGCTCACCGCGCGGGTGGAAAGCGGCGACGCCAATCTCGGCGGCACGATCGCGATGGAATCGATCGCGGCTTGCGTGATCGCCGGCGTCTCGCTGCGTGGTGGCATCGGCCGGGTCGAGAACGTGGTGCTTGGCGCCTTCTTCATCATCCTCGTGCAGAACGGGATGAACCTCGCGCAGATCAGCTCCTACATGCAGATGGTTCTGGTCGGGCTTTTGCTGATCGCCGCGGTGGTCTTCGACCAGCTGCGCTACCGGATGATCGTGAAGGGCTGAGGGCGGCCCTCAGCCGCTCCGCTCCGGGCTTCGGATCGCGTGGAAAAGCACCTGCCCGCGCGGCAGCTTGCGGTCGTCGCGGGTCAGCGCCCAGCCGGTCTGCGCGGCCATCGCGCGCAGATCGCTTTCCAGCATGTGATAGGGCGGGCGCGCGGCATGGGTGACGACGCCGTCGCGCTGGCGGTAGGGCGTGGCGGCGGTTTCCGCATCGGGCGCGAGGAAGACGGTGAAGAGGTAGGCCTCGAGCCGCGGAAACCGGCGCAACGTCTCGAAGGGGCGGCGCGGCGTTTCGGGCGGCAGATGCGGGAAGACCGCGAAGCAAAGCGCGTGGGTGATCGTGTCGGGCACGCCGGGCAGCGCGAAATCGGCGTCCTCGATCAGCTGCGCGGGATCGAGCCGCGCAGGGTCTTCGAGTTCGTTCGCATGGCCGGCGAGCAGCATCGCGCGCGAGGCGTCGGTCGCCCAGTAATGCCCGGGGGCGAGATAGGGCACCGCCCGGCAGCCAAGCCGCAGTGACCCCGCGCCGATGTCGAGCAGCACGTGGTCGGGCCGCAGCCCCCAATCGAGCAGCGCCGCCATCTGCGCCTCGCCGGTCTCCTCCCAGCGGCCGCCGACAATCTCGCGGTGGCGCCCGCGCGCCAACTCGCGCGCGTAGAAATCGGCACCGTAGGGGGTGACCACCGCCACCGCTCAGAGCAGCCCCTTGGCCGCGAAAAGCGCGCGGATGTCGGTTTCCGGCCGCGCGCCGTAATGGCCGATCACCTCGGCCGCGGCGGTGCAGCCCATCGCCCCCGCGGTGGCGAGGCTCTCTCCCGTCGCATAGCCGTAAAGGAAGCCCGCGGCGAACTGGTCCCCGGCCCCGGTCGCGTCGAGCGGCACGACGCGGCGCACCGGCACCTCGACCCGCTCGCTGCCGCGGATCAGGATGACGTCGGCGCCCGAGCGGGTGCAGACGATCATGCCGCATTCGGCCGAGGCCTGCTTCAGCGCGCTTTCGAGATCGGTCTGGTAGAGCGATTCCCACTCGTGCTGATTGCCGATGACGTAATCCATCTGATCGCGCACAAGCCGGCGGAAATCGGCGCGATGGCGGTCGACGCAGAACGGATCGGAAAGCGCGATCCCCGCGCGCCCGCCGCCGCGGTGGCAACCCTGCGCCGCCTTGAGGAAGGCCGCCTTGCCATGATCCTTGTCGAAGAGATAGCCCTCGAGAAAGAGAATGTCGCAATTCTCGACCACCTCGAGCGAGACGTCCTCGGTCGAGAGCTCGGCCGAAATCCCGAGATAGGTGTTCATCGAGCGCTCGCCGTCGGGGGTGACGAAGATCATCGAGCGCGAGGTCGGCAGATCGGTGCCCGCGACCGGCGGATTGGGGAAATCGGTGCCCTCGGCGTTCAGCGCCGCCTCGTAGAAGGAGCCGAGCAGATCGTCGCGCACGCGGCCGATGAAGGCGGTCGTCAGGCCGAGATTGCCCAGCCCCGCGATCGTGTTGCCGACCGAGCCGCCCGGGGTTCGGGTGCGGTTCTCCATCGCCTCGAAGAGGGTCTCGGCACGCTCCCGCTCGACGAGCTGCATGATCCCCTTCTCGATCCCCATCAGGCCGAGGAAGCTGTCGTCGCATTGTGCGATCACGTCGACGATGGCGTTGCCGATGCCGACGACCTGGTAATGTTTCACGCGGGGATCTCCTCGGAACTCAGTCGGTTTTCTCGTCGAACTGGCACAGATCGCGGATCAGGCAATCGGCGCAGCGCGGCTTGCGTGCGGTGCAGATATAACGCCCGTGCAGGATCATCCAGTGATGGGCGTGGGTCTGGTATTCGACCGGGACATTGTCCTCGATCGCGCGCTCGACCGCCTCGACATCCTTGCCGGGGCAAAGGCCGGTGCGGTTGCCGAGGCGAAAGATATGGGTGTCGACCGCCTGCGCGGGATAGTGGAACCAGATGTTGAGCACGACATTCGCGGTCTTGCGCCCGACCCCGGGCAGCCGCATCAGCGCCGCGCGCGAGGAGGGCACCTCGCCGCCGAAATCCTCGACGAGGATCTGGCTGAGGCGGATCACGTTCTTCGCCTTCTGCCGGAAGAGACCGATCGTCTTGATCCGGTCGGTCAGCTCCTCCAGGCCGAGGGCGAGCATCTTTTCGGGCGTGTCGGCGATGGGGAAAAGGCCGCGCGTCGCCTTATTCACCCCGGCATCGGTCGCCTGCGCCGAAAGCGCGACGGCGACGAGGAGGGTGAAGGCGTTGGTATGCTCGAGCTCGCCCTTCGGATGCGGCTCGGCCTCCGCGAAACGGCGGAAGGCTTCCTTCATCTGCGGATAGGCGAGCTGGGCGGTCATTCCCCCGTTCTGCCCGCCCCGCCGGGCCGGGGCAAGGGGGGCCGCGCGGCGGTAACCATTTTCCACAAATTGAAGACAGTTAACGCGCGTTGTTAACGGGCCATTTGCCGAGATCGCCGAGGATTTCGGAAAGGAATCGGACGATCGGCATTGGAGGCGGGGATGGAATACGGCTATCCGGTCACGGCATTCAGTCATGACGCGGGGAGAGGGCTCTGGTCGCTCGAGCACGATTTCGATGCCGCCACGATGCTCTGGCAGATCCGGCATGACGAGGCCGGCGCGCATCTGATCGACGCGCTGGGCAAGACCGTCGCGAGCGGGGCGATGACCGCCGATATCCCGCTGCTGCTCTCGAAACCCGCAGGCGGCACGCTGCGCCTCGACCGGATCGAGATCGACGGCAAGCTGATGCTGTTCCTGCCCTCCGAACTGCTGGAGGCCGGCGTCGATTATCGCGAGACGAGCGCGCTTGCGGGCACCGCCCGCCCGGCCCGGCCGGAGGAGATCGCCCTGCTCCCGGCGCTCGGCACCGGGGCGATGATCGCGACCGACGAGGGGCCGCAACCGATCGACTGGCTGCGCCCGGGCGACCGGGTGCTGACCCGCGACAACGGCTATCAGCCGCTGCTCTGGCTTGGCCAGCATGTCGTGCCGCGCCGCTCGCCGCCCGAGACGCGACCGCTGCGCGTCGCCGCCGGCGCCTTCGGCGAGGCGCTGCCCGAACGCGACATGGTTGTCAGCCCCGGCACCGGGATCCTGCTTGCCGGCCATGAGCTCGACCTCTGGTTCGGGGAGACGGAGATGCTCTCGCGCGCGGCGGATCTGGTGATTCGCGCCGAACCGCTGGAGGGGAAGCGACCGCTCTACACCCTGCTTTTCGCCGCCCCCGAGGTGGTGCTGGCGGAGGGGATGTGGATCGGCTCGGTCCATGCCGACGCCGCCTTCGTCGCGCTCCTGCCCGACCGCGTGCGCAGCGCGCTGGCGCCGCGGATCGGGGCCGCGCATCAGACCCCGGCCCGCGCCTGGCTTGCCGATTGGGAAGTGGCGATGTTCCGCCGCGAACGGATCGCCCGCAAGCGCCGCATCGCCGCCTGAACCGCCCGCGGCCGGCCCGGCGCCCCGCCCGGGAAAGCGCAGCTTTCGGGTCGCCTCGCGACGCCGCGCGGCCTAATCTGGGGCAAGAGGTGCCCCATGACCGAGAGCGACATTCCCCAGGCCACGCCGCGCGAAACCGGAGCCGCGCCCAAGGCGGATCCGATGACGACAATCCCCGGAACGGGGATGAAACGCCCGGCAACGGGCGGGGCTCCCTGCGCGGCGGCGCTTCGGGTTGCGCCGCCGCCCGGGATCACCGGCGCGGAGGGGGCCGAGCCGCTGCCCGCGGATTACCATTACCGCGTGATCGCCCGCGCCCTGGCCGAGATCGACGCGGCGCAGGCCGAAGCCGTCGCGGCGGGCCGCCCGGCGCAGATCTCGCTCGGCGATCTCGCGGCACGGCTCGGCTTTTCGCCGTCGCATTTCCAGCGCGTCTTCTCCGCCTGGGTCGGGGTCTCGCCGAAGCGCTACCAGCAATATCTCTCGCTGCACCTCGCGCGCGAGCTCCTTGCCGAGAAGCTTCCGCTCGAGGCGGTGGCCGCGGCGGCGGGCCTCTCCGCTTCCTCGCGGCTGCACGACCTGATGCTGCGCTGGGAGGCGATGACCCCGGGCGAATTCGCCTCCGGCGCCGCGGGGATGGAAATTCGCTGGGGCCGCTTCCCCTCCCCCTTCGGCGAGGCGCTCGCCTTCGCCACGCCGCGCGGGCTCTGCGGCCTCGCCTTCATCGCCGAGACGGGCTTCGACGCGGGCTTTGCCGACATGGCCGCGCGCTGGCCCGGCGCCACGCTGATCGAAGACGCCGCGGCGCTCGCCCCCTGGGTCGAGGCGGCCTTCGCCGGCACCGGCAGCGCGCCGCTCGCGCCCATCGGCGCGCCCTTCCAGATCAAGGTCTGGGAGGCGCTGCTCGAGATCCCCACGGGCCATGTCACCACCTATTCCGCGCTCGCCGAACGGATCGGGCACCCGAAGGCGGTGCGCGCCGTCGGCACCGCAGTCGGGCGCAACCCGATCGGTCTCCTGATCCCCTGCCACCGCGCGCTGCGCAAATCGGGCGGGCTTGGCGGCTATCACTGGGGCCTGCCGGTGAAACGCGCGATGCTCGCGCGCGAGGCCGCGCGGCGCGAAGCGGCGGAGTGATCGCCCAGAAGTGATGCGCGGAAAGCCGCCGCCCACGCAGATCGCGTGGAACAATCCGCCGCGAACCGCGTAGAATTATGCGGAACGCCCGAGCGGGCGTAACACAGACGAAGGCGAGAGCATGAAGAAGAACATCCCCCTCCTCGTGGCGGCGACCGGGCTGATCGGCCTGACGGCCTGCACCGATCCCTATGGCTCCTCGAGCTATGACGCGAACACCGACCCGAACGCGAACCGCAATTCCGGTGCGATCACCGGCGCGATCATCGGCGGCGTCTTCGGCGCGACCCGGCGCGGCGACGACAAGCTGGCCAAGGCCGCGGCCGGCGCGATGGTCGGCGGGCTGATCGGCGGCGCGATCGGCAGCTCGCTCGACAAGCAGGCGAAGGAGCTGCGCCGCGACCTCGACACCAATGGCGTCTCGGTGGTCAACACCGGCTCGCAGCTGGTGGTGACGATGCCGCAGGACGTGCTCTTCGCGACCGACAGCTCGGTGGTGCGCGCCGACCTGCAGCGCGATCTCTACACGCTCGCCGGCAGCCTCAACCGCTACCCCGACACCACGACCCAGGTGATCGGCCACACCGACAACACCGGCGATGCCGCCTATAACCAGCGCCTCTCGCAGCAGCGCGCGCAGGCGGTGGTCGAGGTGCTGGTCGGCGCCGGCGTGCCGCGCTCGCGCCTCGTCGCCGTGGGCCGCGGCGAGGATCAGCCGATCGCCTCCAACCTCACCGCCGAGGGCCGCGCGCAGAACCGCCGCGTCGAGTTCATCATCCGCCCGAACACCAACTGAGCCGGGACCGGCATCGGAACATCTGCGGAGGCCGGGTTTTGCCCGGCCTTTTGCTTGGGCGAATCGCATTGTCGGCCTGGGGCATTGGTCATAGAATCTGACCACAGGAGACCGAAATGCCGTTCCAGAAGATCGAATCCGAAAAGCTCGCCACCGCCGTCGTGCGCCAGATCGAGGATCTGATCGTGCAGGGCGTGCTGCGCCCGGGCGAGCGGCTGCCCTCCGAGCGCGAGCTGTCCGAGCGGCTGGCGGTCTCGCGGCCAAGCCTGCGCGAGGCGGTGGCCGAGCTGCAGGAGGAGGGGCTGCTCACCACCCGCGCCGGGGCCGGGATCTACGTGGCCGAGGTGCTCGGCTCCGCCTTCTCGCCGGCGCTGATCCGGCTTTTCGCGCGCAACGATCAGGCCGTCTTCGACTATCTCGCCTTTCGCCGCGACCTCGAGGGGATGGCGGCGGAACGCGCGGCGAAGCTCGGCTCCGACACCGATCTGAAGGTGATCGACACGCTGTTCCAGCGGATGGAGGCGGCGCATGCGAAGCGCAACCCCTCCGACGAGGCCGCGCTCGACGCGCAATTCCACATGGCGATCATCGAGGCCGGCCACAACATCATCACGCTGCACATGATGCGGGCGATGTTCGAGCTGCTGGCGGAGGGCGTGTTCTACAACCGCCAGATCATGTTCCGCAACCGCACCACCCGCGACGCGCTGCTCGAACAGCACCGCGCGATCAACGCGGCGATCCAGGCGCGCGACGGGGTGGCCGCACGGGCGGCGGTGGCGGTACACATGAATTTCGTCGAGGTGGCGCTGACCGAACAGCGGCGGGCCGAACGCAACGAGGCCCTGGCCAAGCTGCGGCTGCAGCACCAGGCGCCGAAGGGCTGAGCCTCCCCCCCGAAAATGCGAAGACCCGGCCGGGGCCGGGTCTTGCGGATCTTTCGACCGGTTCGGCTCAGTTGAGCCGGGTCGCGACCTCGTCGATCGCCGTGTCGATCATGCCGGACTTGTCGCCCGCCGACATCTGGTTCGCCAGAACCTCGCCGGCAGCGGCCACAGCCACCTGCACCGCGCGATCCTTCACCTCTTTCAGCGCCGAAGCCTCGGCCGAAGCGATCTGATCCTCGGCCGCCTTCAGGCGCCGCGCGATCGAGACCTGCAGATCGGCTTTCGCCTGATCGGCCGCGGCCTGCGCGTCACGCTTCGCGGCGACGACGATCTCGTCGGCCTGCGCCTGCACTTCGCGCGCCTTGCGCTCGTAGCTGGCGAGGATCGACTGCGCTTCCTCGCGGAGGCTGCGGGCCTCCTCGAGATCGGCCTTGATCGCCTTGGCGCGCTTGTCGAGCAGCCCGCCGAGCATGCCCGGCACCTTGAACTTCCCGAGAATCGCGAAGAACAGCAGGAAGGCGATCAGGATCACCAGGTTCGGGTTGCGCAGCGAGAAGAACGGACCTTCGGAGGCGAAGGCCGGGCTCGCGGCGAGCATGAGGAAGAACGAGAGTTTCTTCATGACATTACCCTTTCAGCCGCGCGCCGACGGCCGCTTCGAGCGAGCCGGCATCCGCCTTGCCGCCCAGAGCCGCGACGATCTCGGCCGCGGTGTCCTTCGCGACGGCCTGAACCGCCTCGAGCGCACCGGCGCGGATCTCGCCGATCTTCGCTTCCGATTCCGAGGCGCGCACGGCGATCTCGGCATCGGCTTTCGCGGTGGCAGCGTCGAGCTCCTTCTGGATCTCGGCACGGGCTTCCGCGACGATCTTCTGCGCCTGGGCGCGGGCGTCGGCGAGGGCCTTTTCATAGGCGGCCTCGGCGTCCTTCGCCTTCAGCTTGTAATCCTCGGCCGCGGCGACGTCGCCGGCGATGGCGCCCTGGCGATCGGCGAGCACGGAGGAAATCCGCGGCAGCGCGATGCGCGAAAGCAGCCAGTAGATCACGACCAGGGTGACCACGAGCCAGAAGATCTGGTTCGGGAAGGTCGAGAAATCGAGTTGCGGCATGCCCGCGGATTCGGCAGCGTGACCGGCGGCTTCCGCCATGTCATGCGCCATCCCGGCCGCTTCAGTTTCGTTTGCCATATCGTCCCCCTGGACCCTTCAGTTACCGGCTGGGCGCGCGAACGCACCCAGCCGACCGCAAGGATAGGTCTGGGATCAGACGGCGAACATCAGCAGGAGCGCGACGAGGAACGCGAAGATCCCGAGCGCTTCCGCGAAGGCGATGCCGATGAACAGGGTCGCGGTCTGGCCGGCGGCGGCCGACGGGTTGCGCAGGGCGCCAGCGAGGAAGTTGCCGGCGACGTTGCCCACGCCCATGGCGGCCCCACCGAGGCCGATGCAGGCGAGGCCAGCACCGATGTATTTGCCCAGAGCGGCGGCGGCGATGAGTTCCATAGTGATCTCCTTACGGTTGGAAGAGGTGTATCGGGTTGGCCCGGGCGGCCTGTGCCGCCGCGGGAATTAGTGGTGCGGATGCAGCGCGTCCTTGAGGTAGACGCAGGTCAGGATCGTGAAGACATAGGCCTGGATGAAGGCCACCATCATCTCGAGCCCGTACATCGCGGTGATCGCGAGAACCGAGAGCGGGGTCACGGCGATGCCGATCGCCGACATCAGGATCAGCGGCGCGAAGCCGGCGAAGACCTCGATCACGGCGTGGCCGGCCATCATGTTGCCCGCAAGTCGGATGGAGTGGCTGACCGGGCGCACGAAGTAGGAGATGACCTCGATCACGGCAAGGATCGGACGCAGGATCAGCGGCGCCGAGGAGACCCAGAAGAGGCCAAGGAAGCTCGCCCCGTTCTTCACGAAGCCGACGATCGTCACGGTCAGGAACACGGCAAGCGCGAGCACGCCGGTGACCGCGATATGCGAGGTCGGCGTGAAGGCCATCGGGATCAGCCCGAGGAAGTTCGAGAAGACGATGAACAGGAAGAGCGTGAAGATATAGGGGAAGAACTTCAGCCCGTCCTTGCCGGCGACATCCTCGACCATCTTGTGGATGAAGCCATAGGCGAGCTCGGCGATCGACTGGATCCGGCTCGGCACGATGGCGCGGCCGCGGGTGCCGACGACGAGCAGGAGCGCGATCGCGAGCACGCCGATCGCCATCCAGAGTGTCGCGTTGGTGGGGGTGTACCAGTGGATCGGGCCGTCGCCGAACAGCGGATGGATCTTGAACGGCTCCATCGGGTGGAACATCAGGCCTTCAGCATCTTCCGCCACGTCTATCTTCCTTCTTCATCGGTGGTGCGCACCACCGGATTTCCCGTCGCGACGACCCCTGCCGCCGCAGCCTTGTTCATGTCGGCGGCGGATCGAAGCATCACCTTCACCCCCGCCACAAGCCCGAGGATCGTGAACACGAGCATCAGCCAGGGCTTCGTCCCCGCGAGCGAGTCGAGCCCGTATCCGATGCCGAAGCCGATCCCCAGCCCCGAAACCAGTTCGATGACCATCCGCCAGGCCATGTCAGCCATGCGCAACGAGCCATCCGCTGCGGGCTTCGCCACTTCCTCGGCCTTGCGCCGTTCGGCGAGCCGCTTTTCCAGTGCCGCGAGGCGTTCGGAATGCTGCTCCTCCGAGGGACGATCGGTCATGGATACCCCCGCAACTCTTCGCCGTGGTGATACAGTTCACGGCCGAGTGAGTCAACGCCGTTAGCGCCCGCAGAAGCCGTATGCAAGTGACTGAAAAGGCGTGATTTCACAGATTTTCTTCGGCGCGCATGCCGCCCGTCCGGCGGTTTTCGCCGCCCGGGCATATTCAACCGATCAGTTGACGTTTTTCGCGCTCCGCCGCATGACTGGGGCATGACATCCGCCGCCACGCCACTCGATCAGGTCTTTGCCGCGCTCGCCGATCCGACGCGGCGGGCGATCCTGACGATGCTGCTTGAGGACGACATGGCGGTGACCGATGTCGCCGAACCGTTCGAGATGTCGCTCGCCGCGATCTCGAAACATCTCGCGATCCTCGCCGAGGCGGGGCTGATCAGTCAGGAAAAACGCGGCCGGCTGAAGTGGTGCAAGCTCGAACCCGCGGCGATGCATGGCGCGATCACCTGGATCCAGAGCTTCGGCCAGCTCGAACCGATCGACCTCGAGGATTTCGAGCGCTTCCTCGAGATCGAACTGCGCGACGGAGAGGCCGGCTAGGGGCGCTGCCCCTCCGGGCCTGCGGCCCGTTCACCCCGGGATATTTGGGCACTTTGGAAAGGCGCTTCCAAAGTGCTGAAATATCCCGGGGGAGTCCGAAGGACGGGGGCGGAGCCCCCTGCCCCGCTCAGATCCCGTGACTGCGGTCGTAGCCGTTGTAGGCGGCCGGCTCCCATCCGGCGGGGGCCTGCTGCGGGCGGTAGATCTCGACCTTCAGCGGATGGCAGGCGGCGGCGTCCGAGCTGTGCTCGGAAGAGCAGTCGCCACCCGGACAGGCCGAAAGCGCACAGCCGAGGTCGATCTCGGCGAAGAATTCGAGGAAATCGCCCGGGCGCACCGGCGAGGCCTTCATGAAATACTGGCCGGTGTCGCGGGTGAACCCGGTGCACATGAAGACGTTCAGCACGTCATGCACATGGAATTCGCAGGCGTGCTTCATCAGCCCGGTTTCCTCGGTCAGCGCGCGGGTCAGGTTCGAATGGCAGCAATGGTGGTAATTCTCGCCCCCCGACAGCAGATAATGCGTGTAGGGATCGCAGCGCGTGCCGATCACGTCATGCACCGAGCCACCGTGCTCGTCGAAACCGTACCAGTCGAGCGTGTCCTCGGTGATCGTCGCCATCGGCCGCAGATAGGGGATCGAGGACCAGAGCTGATCGCCGGTCGACAGATGCGTGCCGTGCAGCGCCCGCGTCTTGCCGGAATAGAACCGCTCGTTCAGATCCTCGAGGCTCCAGAGGTTCAGATCGCCCACCTGCGGCCCCTCGATCGAGACGATGCGGAAGAAATGCCCCGCCTGCACCTCGAAGAAGCGGGCCTCGCGCGCGGGGATGATGACCTCCTCGAGCAGATCCCAGCCGGGGCGCACCGCGCGATAGCCCGCGACATCGGGGCGCGGCAGGGTTTCGACCGGATAGCAGATCACCGGCGGGATCGCCTTCAGCGCGGCGGCGGCGGCGGGGGCGGCATGTTCGGGTTGGGCAAGTTTCATCGGGGTCTCCTTTGCCGCCATCCTGCGCAGCGCGCGGCAAAAGAAAAGCCCCGGCGAATGCCGGGGCCCGGTCTTGCGATCCGGCGCCGGTCAGGCGGCCGAATAATAGGCATACATCAGCCCGAGCGCGCTTTCCTCTTTCACCGCACCCGCCGCCACCGGAGTGTCGGTCTCGGGCGTGTAATAGGCGTAGAGGTCTTCCAGCACCTTCAGCGCTTCAGCGGCCTTGTCCTGTTCCGACTTCTTCAGGAACTTGACGACTTTCGACATGGAACTCTCCTGTGATCATGGTCGAGTTCCTCCCTGACGCCCATTTAGGGGGGCACAAGGTAAAAGAAAAGGAAAAATGCCGCGGACGCAGCGTCATTTTTCTGCAGTGCAGCATTTTGCCTGATTTCCGTGGCGGAGCAGCAACGAAAAGGGCCCCGGGTCGCCCCGAGGCCCAGATCTTGTGGCTGTGCCGCGCTCAGACGATGCGCGAGAGCATCATCCGCTTGATCTCCGCGATCGCCTTGGCCGGGTTCAGGCCTTTCGGGCAGGTCTTCGCGCAGTTCATGATCGTGTGGCAGCGGTAGAGCTTGAACGGATCCTCGAGCGCGTCGAGACGTTCCGCCGTCGCCTCGTCGCGGCTGTCGATCAGCCAGCGATAGGCGTGCAGCAGCGCCGCCGGGCCGAGGTAGCGGTCGGAGTTCCACCAGTAGCTCGGGCACGACGTCGAGCAGGACGCGCACATGACGCATTCATAGAGACCGTCGAGTTTCTTGCGATCCTCGATCGACTGGCGCCATTCCTTCTCGGGCGTGTTCGTCTTCGTCTGCAGGAAGGGCATGATCGAGGCGTGCTGCGCGTAGAAATGCGTCAGATCGGGGATCAGATCCTTCACCACCGGCATATGCGGCAGCGGGTAGATCTTGACGGTGTCGCCCTTGATCTCGTCGAGGCCGTAGATGCAGGCGAGCGTGTTGATCCCGTCGATGTTCATCGCGCAGGAGCCGCAGATGCCCTCACGGCAGGAGCGGCGGAAGGTCAGCGTCGGGTCGATCTCGTTCTTGATCTTCAAGAGCGCGTCGAGAACCATCGGGCCACATTTGTCCATGTCGAGGAAATAGGTGTCGACACGGGGGTTTTCGCCGGTGTCCGGATCCCAGCGGTAGATCTGGAACTTGCGGACGTTCTTGGCGGCGGACGGGCGCGGCCAGGTCTTGCCGACGCGGATCTTGGAGTTCTTGGGAAGCGTGAACTGAACCATGGTTTATCCCTTCCAATCGGTTCGGGCGTAAAGCGGCCGCGTCGGCATGCGGCCGGATTTTCGATAGACGCAGGCGTCGAAGGCGGCCGAAGGGTCGGTGGTGCCGCCGAGGCTGGTGCCGAGGTTGACCTCGACCTTCGTCCTCGTGCGGAACCCGTCCGAGGTGACGCCCATTCCGGCCTCACCCGAGATCGGGGCCTTCGGTCGCAGCTGCTGCAGGCATTGCCGTTCGGCGGTCTCGACGTGGACAGGCGCGCAGCCGGCGAGGACGAGCCCCGCCGCCAGCGCTGCATATGCCCCGCCGAACCGCATCAGAACACGCGAGCCTTCGGCGCGATCGTGGCGAGCGAGATGCCGCCCTCGGCCTCGGTCGTCAGCGGCTCGGTGATCACCGGACGGTAGGTCAGATCGACCTTGTCGCCGTCGACCCGCAGCACCGAGTGGATCCGCCAGTTGGCGTCGTCGCGCGTCGCATGGTCTTCCGAGGCATGGGCGCCACGGCTTTCCTTGCGCGCCTCGGCGCCGACGATGGTGGCGAGCGCGTTCGGCATCAGGTTGGTCAGCTCGAGCGTCTCCATCAGATCCGAGTTCCAGATCAGCGAGCGGTCGGTGACATGCAGATCGCCCAGCTTGCCGGCGACGGCCGTCATCTTCTCGACGCCCTCGGCGAGCGTCTTGTCGGTGCGGAACACCGCCGCGTCGGCCTGCATCGTGCGCTGCATCTCGAGGCGCAGCTCGGCCGTCGGCGTGCCGCCGCTGGCGTTGCGCAGCCCGTCGAAGCGGTCGAAGGCCTTGTCCACCGAAGCCTTGTTCAGCTTCGCCGGGAAGGCTTTCGGATCGACGATCTCGCCGGCGCGGATCGCGGCGGCGCGGCCGAAGACCACGAGGTCGATCAGCGAGTTCGAGCCGAGGCGGTTCGCCCCGTGCACCGAGGCGCAGCCCGCCTCGCCCACGGCCATCAGGCCCGGGACGACGCCGGTCGGGTTCTCGGGCGTCGGGTTGAGCACCTCGCCCCAGTAGTTCGTCGGAATGCCGCCCATGTTGTAGTGCACGGTCGGCAGCACCGGGATCGGCTCCTTCGTCACGTCGACGCCGGCGAAGATCTTCGCCGATTCCGAGATGCCCGGCAGACGCTCGGCGAGCGCTTCCTTCGGCAGGTGGCTCAGGTTGAGGAAGATGTGATCCTTGTGCTCGCCCACGCCGCGGCCTTCGCGGATCTCCATCGTCATGCAGCGCGAGACGTAGTCGCGCGGCGACAGATCCTTGTAGTGCGGCGCGTAGCGTTCCATGAACCGCTCGCCTTCCGAGTTCGTCAGGTAGCCGCCTTCGCCGCGGGCACCCTCGGTGATCAGGCAGCCCGAGCCGTAGATGCCGGTCGGGTGGAACTGCACGAATTCCATGTCCTGCAGCGCGAGGCCCGCGCGCGCCACCATGCCGCCGCCGTCACCGGTGCAGGTATGCGCCGAGGTGCAGCTGAAATAGGCGCGGCCATAACCGCCGGTGGCGAGCACCGTCATCTTCGCGTTGAAGACGTGGAAGGTGCCGTCGTCGAGCTTCCAGCAGACCACGCCCTGGCAGACGCCGTCTTCCGACATGATCAGGTCGATCGCGAAATATTCGATGAAGAATTCCGCGTTGTTCTTCAGCGACTGGCCGTAGAGCGTGTGCAGGATCGCGTGGCCGGTACGGTCGGCCGCGGCGCAGGTGCGCTGCACCGGCGGGCCTTCGCCGAATTCGGTGGTGTGACCGCCGAAGGGGCGCTGGTAGATCTTGCCCTCTTCGGTGCGCGAGAAGGGCACGCCGTAGTGCTCGAGCTCATAGACCGCGGCGGGGGCGGAACGCGCGAGATATTCCATCGCGTCGGTGTCGCCGAGCCAGTCGGAGCCCTTCACCGTGTCGTACATGTGCCATTGCCAGCTGTCCGGGCCCATGTTGCCCAGGGAGGCGGCGATGCCACCCTGCGCGGCCACGGTGTGCGAGCGGGTCGGGAAGACCTTGGTCACGCAGGCGGTGCGCAGGCCCTGTTCGGCCATGCCGAGCGTCGCGCGCAGGCCGGCACCGCCGGCACCGATCACCACGACGTCGTAATCATGCGTCTCGTAGGTATAAGCAGCCATTTTCCGGTTCCCGTATCAGTTCGCAGCGCTCAGCACGATGCCGAGGAAAGTCATCTTGGCCAGCGCGTAGAGCACGATGGCCGTCACCAGGTAGGCGAGCGAATAGACGAGGATCACCAGACCCTTGCGCATCGTGCCCTGGGTGTAGTCCTCGAGCATCATCTGCGCGCCCTTGGCGAAGTGACGCATGCCGATCAGCGTGACGAGCGCGGTCAGGATCGCCGGGAACGGGCGGCCGAAGGTCTCGACCACGGTCTGCTGGTCCTGCCCAAGGGCGCGGCCGAAGATGAAGAGGAAGGTCGGCACCAGGAAGGCGAGCACGACCGAGGACATGGTCATGTACCAGTGGGTTTCGGTGCCGGTATGCGCGGCGCCCTTGCCCACGGCGCGCTTGCGGTCGGTCAGATAACGCATGAAAGCCTCCTCAGACCATGACGAAGACGATGGTCAGCGCGGTGAGCACCACCGAGCCGATGACGCAGGCCCAGCCGAGCTTTTCGGCGATGCCGATCTCGAGCCCCTTGCCGGCGTCCCACAGCAGGTGCCGCAGCCCCGCGAGGTAGTGATACCAGATCGCCCAGGCCGAGCCGATCCAGATCAGCCAGCCGATCCAGGAGGTCGCGATCCAGTTCACGAAGTCGAAATATTCCTTGCTCGTGACCGCGGCGAGAAGCCACCACGCGCCGAGAAAGAAGCTCGCGATCAAGGCATTGCCGGTGATCCGCGTGACGATCGAGCTCATCGAGGTCATCTGGACGCGGTAATACTGTCCGAGCATGAAGGGGGAAAGGGGTCGCTCGACCCGTTTCGTCTCAGCCATTTTGGGTCCCTCTGTCGCTGTGCCCCGGGGGCGCGCCTGTCGAGGGCGGCTGGCGCGGGCGGAGCTGGCCGGATTGCGCTTCCTCAATAACGCATATTTCGGCCAAGTCACGAGGGCTGAATGATGAAAACGCGGTTTATCCCCCGCGAACGGCGAAAAAACAGGCATCGTGATCACAAATTTTCGGCGCGTGATCACATGTTACCGCTCGCGCGACTCAGCGCGCGCGACGCAGCGTCGGGGTTGAAACCGGGACGCGCGCTGTCCATCTGGAGGCCAGGGAGGAGGATCATAGGAGTTCTGAGATGACCGAAACCTCCAGCAAATCCTCCACGGGTGAATTCTCTCTGCCGATCTTCTGGCCGCTCGAAGCCGGGCTGCAAATCGGCGAGGCCGGGCTCGACGCTTTCCGGCGCAACATGAAATTCGTCGATCTCGCGCAGAAGATCCGCAACCCGCCGCAGCCGAAATGGGCGACGAAGAACACCGTGCGCCTCGATCTCGACACGATGCGGCTGCGCGATTTTTCGGCGCCCGATGCGAAGGGCCTGCCGGTGGTGGTGGACGCGCCCTATGCCGGGCACAATTCGACGATCGCCGATTTCGCCGAGGGGCAGAGCCTGGCCGCGACGCTGCTCGCGAACGGGATCGGGCGCGTCTACGTCACCGACTGGAAGACCGCGACGGAAGAGATGCGGGATTTCGACATCGACAAGTATCTGGCCGAGCTGAACGTCGTGGTCGACGAGCTGGGCGGGCGGGTGAACCTGGTCGGGCTGTGTCAGGGCGGCTGGATGTCGGCGATGTATGCCGCGCGCTTCCCGGGCAAGGTCGCGACGCTGGTGCTCGCCGGCTCGCCGATCGACACCAATGCCGGCGACGGACCGATCCGGGCGCTCGCGCACAAGATGCCGCTTTCGCTTTACGAGCAGATGGTGGTCGCGGGCGAGGGGCGGATGCTGGGCGCGAACATGCTCGCCGGCTGGAAGGCGATGCACCCCGACAAGCAATATGTGACGAAATACATCGACCTTTACGAGAACATCCACGATCCGCATTACATCAAGCGCACCGAGGTGTTCGAGAGCTGGTACGAGAACCCGGTCGACCTGCCCGGCCGCTACTACCTTCAGGCGATCAACCTGCTGTTCAAGCAGAACCTCTTCGCCAAGGGCAAGTTCGTCGGTCTCGGGCGTGAGCTGAAACTGTCCGATGTCACCTGCCCCACCTATCTGCTCGCGGGCGAGAGCGACGACATCACCACGAAGGAACAGGTCTTCGCCGCGCGCGATCTGCTCGGCACGCCCAAGGCGAAGATCGAGGAGAAGCTGGTGCCCGGCGGGCATATCGGCCTCTTCATGGGCTCGCGCACGCTGACCGAGGCCTGGCCGTTGATCGCCAAATGGCTGAAGGAAAACGGGGAGGCGTGAGCCTCCCCTTCAGCGGCGCGCCTCTGGTGGCGTCGGATTTAGAGTATTTGAGCCAGGAAAAAGACCGCTTCCTTTTCCTTGGTCTAAATACTCGAAGCCCGGCGCAGCCGCCGGCGCTTACACCGGCATGAGCGCCCAATAGTCGAGATCGAGCAGCACCTCGGGCGCGTATTTGCCATCCTCGCCCTTGAGCGCGAAGGGGGCGGCGCCCTGTTTCACTGCAACGAGCCGCAGCCGGATCGCGCCGACGCCGGGGGCATCGGTCTCGGCCTTGTCGAGCACTTCCGACCAGGCCTTCACCGTGTCGCCGGCAAAGCAGGGGTTGGCATGCGCGCCGCCGTTCAGCGCGACGATCATCTGCGCATTCGCGAGCCCGTTGAACGAGAGCGCGCGCGCCATCGAAATCACATGGCCGCCGTAGATCAGCCGCTTGCCGTCCTCGCGGAAGGTGGCGTCGAAATGCACCTTGGCGGTGTTCTGCCAAAGCCGCGTCGCGATCATGTGCTCGGCTTCCTCGATCGTCACGCCGTCGACATGGTCGATCTTCTCGCCGATCTCGTAATCGCCCAGCCGGTGCGGCTCGCCCGCGAGGGTGAAGTCATACTCGCTGAAATCGAGGCCCTCGGGCACGATCAGATCCTCGGCCGGCACGACCTTTTGCAGGTCGGGCAGCACCGTCTTCGGCGCCGGCGCGTCGAGGTTGCCCTTCCGCACCATCACCCAGCGCACATATTCCAGCACGACCTCGTCGTTCTGGTTGATCCCGCGAGTGCGGACATAGACGACGCCCGACTTGCCGTTCGAGTTCTCCTTGAGGCCGATCACCTCGCTTTCCGAGCGCAGCGTGTCGCCCGGATAGACCGGCAAGATCCAGCGCCCCTCGGCATAACCGAGATTGGCGACGGCATTGAGCGAGATGTCCGGCACGGTCTTGCCGAAGACGATGTGGAAGGCGATCAGGTCATCCACCGGCGAGCCGTCGAGGCCGCTATTCGCCGCGAAGACGTCGCTCGAGTAAAGCGCATGCCGCGCCGGGTAGAGCGCGTGATAAAGCGCACGTTCGCCCTCGGCCACGGTGCGCGGCACGGCATGGGTGATCACCTCGCCGATCTTGTAATCCTCGAAAAACCGGCCCGGATTGGTTTTCGCCGCCATCATTGCTCTCCCAGTTTCAGATCGGGGTGGTAGTCGCCCGGAACGTCCTTCGTCACCGCCTGCGCGCAGCGCATCACGCCGCGCGCCGCGTCGAACCCATAGGCGGGGTCGCCGTGCAGTTCCCACCCCTTGGAAAGCGCGAGCGAGACCTTGTGACAGAAGGCCGAGGTGTCGTCCTCGGTCAGCAGGCGATAGAGTTTCATGGATAGGTTCCCAGGAAGGGGTTGTGGCCAAGCTTGATATGGATCCAGGCGATGATGCCGTAGATCAGGAGCGTGCCGATCAGGTTCTTGATGTCGCCGGTGAAGGAGCCGGGCTTCGGTTTCTTCCACGGACCCGCGCGGTTGATCAGCACCATCTCGACCACGGCCCAGACACCGAGCGAGCCGAACATCACCACCGAGGCCGGATCGCCGTTCACCAAGAGGTGGGCGACGGCCCAGAGCAGCATGCCGGTAAGCATCGGGTGGCGGATCTTGTCGATCAGCACCGAACGCGCGCCGCTCACCCCGAAGAGGTAGATCGAGATCAGCATCAGCGTGTTGTTCGCGTGCCCCATGCCCGGCAGCGGGTCATAGAGATTGGCCTGCGGCCCGGTCATCCGGTAGCCGATCACCATCAGCACGACGCCCACGGCGACGAGGCCGGCGACCATCGAGCGCACCTGCGGCATCAGCATCAGATGCCGCCGCGGCGCGAGGCGCTTGAACATATGGGGCAGCACCCAGAGCAGGATGCCGAGGATCAGGATCGTCATGGCGCGCCTTTCAAGCGTTGAGCGCGGCGATCGCCTCCGCCTTCGCGAGAACCTGCCGCGCGGTCACGATATGCAGGTTTTCGACGATCTTTCCATCCACAACCGCGACACCGAGGCCGGCTTTCTCGGCCTCCTCGAAGGCGGCGATCTGGCGCTTCGCGAGGTCGATCTCGGCCTCCGAGGGCGCAAAGGCGGCGTTCGCGATCTCGAGCTGGGCGGGGTGGATCAGCGTCTTGCCGTCAAAGCCCATGTCGCGGCCCTGCTCGCATTCGGCCTTGAGGCCGTCTTCGTCCTTGAAGGCGTTATAGACGCCGTCGACGATGATCTTGCCATAGGTCTTCGCCGCCAGAACGCAGAGGCCAAGCCCGGTCAGCATCGGCAGCCGGTCGGCGCGGAAGCGGCATTGCAGTTCCTTGGCGAGGTCGTTGGTGCCCATCACCATGCCCTCGAGCCGCGGATGGGCGGCGATTTCGGGCGCGTTGAGCATGCCCATCGTCGTCTCCATCATCGCCCAGAGCGGCACGCCGTTGATCAGGTTCGCCACCGCGTCGAGGTCGGATTTCATCGAGACCTTGGGGATCAGGATCGCGTCGATCTTCGCGCCGGCGTGGATCGCCGCGGCCATCGCCAGCACGTCGTCCTTGCCCCAGTCGGTGTCGAGCCCGTTGATCCGCACGATGCGCGCGCGCCCGCCGTAATCGGCCTCGGTCAGCGCCTTGGCGAGAATGCCGCGGGCGTTCACCTTTTCATCGACGGCGACGGCATCCTCGAGATCGAAGATGATCGCGTCGCAGGCAAGGCCGGTGGCCTTTTCCAGCGCGCGCTCCTTCGAGCCGGGAATATAGAGCACCGAACGATAGGGGCGGGTCGCGGACTGGGCGGACATGATTCTCTCCTCGCAACAATCTTGCGCCAAAGAGCACGACGAAGACACTTCCGGCAAGACCCGATTTGCCGCAGCGCGGCGGGAACAGGCAGAACGCGGCGGGAACGGCGGCAGCGTTAACCAATTTTCAAGCGCTCCGGCGCAGCCTTTCCGCATAACGCCGTTTCCGGAGGTTCCGATGCCCAGGATGCAAAAGCAGCTTTTCGCCCTTTCCTTCGGCCTGGCCGCGCTGATCGCGGCGACACAGGTGGCGCATCCCGAGGGGATCGCCTGCGGCGCGCGCGCCGAGATCGTCGCGCAGCTGACGGACCGCTATCACGAGACGCGCCGGGGCATCGGCATCGCGGCGAACAACGCGGTGCTCGAGGTCTTCGCCTCGGAGGAGAGCGGGACGTTTTCGATCGTCGTCACCCTGCCCTCGGGGCAGAGCTGCCTGCTCGCCTCGGGCGCGGAGTATCAGCCGCTGCGGGAGGCGCCGGGCAAGGGCATCTGACGCTGTGCCCGGCGCCGGCCGGGGAATGAGTATTTATGCCAAGAAAAAGCGACAGGGTTTCTTCTTGGCACAAATACTTCCGCCGGAGGCATGAACCTCAGCGGAACGCATCCCAGATCAGCTTGAGCGAGATCAGCAGCAGCGCCCAGGTGATGATCTTGTAGAAGGTCTCATGCGGGATCACCCGCACCAGCTTCACGCCAAGGAAAACCGCCGCGGCGGCGGGAATGGCGAGGATCACTGCCGTCTCGAGGCTCGAGAGATTGATCTGGCCGAGCGCCCAATAGGGGATCAGCTTGATCGCGTTGACCCAGGCGAAGAGGATCGTCGCGGTGCCGGCGAAAGTGGTGCGCGGCAGGTTCAGCGGGATCACATAGGCCTGGAACGGCGGCGCGCCGGAATGGCTGACGAAGCTGGTGAAGCCGGTGATGAGGCCCCAGAAATAGCCGGGCGCCACCCGCGGCTCGCGCGCCGCGCCAAGCCGCGGGCGCAGGAGTGCGTTGAGCGCGAAGACCGCGCCGATCAGCCCGACGAGGAACGTCACCGCCGCCTCGGGCACGCGCGAGGCGGTGGCCCAGCCGAGCCCGACGCCAAGCGCCGTCGCCGGCACCATGATCTTCAGCACCCGCGCGTCGAAGTCGCGCCGATAGGCGATCAGCCCGAAGACGTCGGAGATCACATAGACCGGCAGCAGCAGCCCCGCCGCCGCGACCGGGTTCATCACCGAGGCCAGCAGCGGCACCGAAAGCGAGCCGACCATCGGCAAGCCGCCCTTCGCCATGCCGACCGAGATGGCGGCGATCACCGCGATCGCCCAGCCCCAGACATCCAGATCCATCACCCCTCCGAGAATCGGCCCGCCCCTGCCCCGCAGCGGCGCCCCGCGCGGCGAACTTGCCCCGCAGGCGCCGGAATGTTTAGCGCAAACGCCGGGTTTTTTCGGCATGCAATCGCATACCGGGACGCACATCCCCCTGTGCGGCCACGCTGCGCCCTTGCCAGACGGGGCGCGAAGGGCTAACCCATCCGCGTCAGTTTCAACCCATCCCTGACCTTTGGAGGATCCCCATGGCCCGACCCAAGATCGCCCTTATCGGCGCCGGCCAGATCGGCGGCACGCTCGCCCATCTCGCCGCGATCAAAGAACTCGGTGACGTCGTCCTGTTCGACATCGCCGAAGGCACGCCGCAGGGCAAAGCCCTCGACATCGCGGAATCGGGCCCCTCCGAAGGCTTCGACGGTGTCTTCAAGGGCACCAACAGCTACGAGGACATCGCCGGCGCCGACGTCTGCATCGTGACCGCCGGCGTGCCGCGCAAGCCCGGCATGTCGCGGGACGACCTGCTCGGCATCAACCTCAAGGTGATGAAGTCGGTCGGCGAAGGCATCGGCAAATACGCTCCGAACGCTTTCGTGATCTGCATCACCAACCCGCTCGACGCGATGGTCTGGGCGCTGCAGCAGTTCTCGGGCCTGCCCGCGGAAAAGGTCGTCGGCATGGCCGGCGTGCTCGACTCGGCGCGCTTCCGTCACTTCCTCGCGACCGAATTCGGCGTCTCGATGCGCGACGTCACCGCCTTCGTTCTGGGCGGCCACGGCGACACGATGGTTCCGCTTGCCCGCTATTCGACCGTTGGCGGCATCCCGCTGCCGGACCTGGTCGAAATGGGCTGGACCTCGCAGGAAAAGCTCGACGCGATCATCCAGCGCACCCGTGACGGCGGCGCCGAGATCGTCGGCCTGCTGAAGACCGGCTCGGCCTTCTACGCGCCGGCCACCTCGGCGATCGAGATGGCGGAAGCCTATCTCAAGGACCAGAAGCGCGTTCTGCCCTGCGCCGCCTACGTCAAGGGCGCGCTCGGCCTCGACGGGATCTATGTCGGCGTGCCGACGATCATCGGCGCCGGTGGCATCGAGAAGGTCATCGACATCAAGCTGAACAAGGACGAGCAGGCGATGTTCGACAAGTCGGTCGACTCGGTGAAGGGGCTCGTGGCGGCCTGCAAGGGCATCGACCCGACCCTGGCTTGATCGCCTGAGTTTTTGCGACGAGATTGGGGGCGCTCCTTCGGGGGCGCCCTTTTCGTTGCGAGGATTTCATGCGCCTGTTTGCCGCCGCCCTGATTGCCGCCCTGCCGCTTGTCGCCGCCGCGCAGGAGGCCCCTGCCCCCGCGATCGAGAAGATCCCGCGCGCCGGGACGCCGGCAGTCGATCCGATCTCGGCCGAGATCGGCGCCCGGGGGATCGGCGCGACGCTCGCACGCCTCGCCGCGCTGCCCGATCCGACGCCGGACGAGCGCTTCGCCCGCGCCGGGCTCGCGTTTCTGGCCGGGGTCGAAGGCGCCGCACGGCTGCGCGCGCAGATTTCGTCGCCCCGGGACATCAGCCTGTTTCTGCCGCCGCTCTCCCCGGTCGCACCGCCGGGGCTCGAGCGTCCGCTCGCCCCCGGCGCGCTCGACGCCGCGACGCGCGACTTCGTTGCGGCGATGGAGCGGTGCAGCGCGGCGCTGGCCGATCTCCCCGAAGGCGCCGATCCGGGCTTCGTGCTGAATTTCAACGATCTCTGGTTCGATATCGACGGCGATGGCCAGCGCGGCCTGCGTGAGGCCGCCACCCCGCTCCTGCGGCGCATGGCGGGGCTCGGCCGGGCGCGGGGGTCGGGCGACACCCCGCCGATCGTGCGCTTCGACGCGGCCGATGCGGCCTGGCTTTCGGCCTATGCGCATGTGCTCGCGGGGATCGGCGAGATGGCGCTGGCCTTCGATCTCGAACCGGCGATCGCCAGGGCGCGCGGCACGCGGGAGCGGCTGCAGGCCCTGAAAACGCAGGGGGGCACCTCCCGCTTCGACGCCTATGATGGCTATCTCGATCTGTTCCCGATCCTGCTCGAAACCCTCAGCCATCAGCCCGATCCCGCGCATACCCGCGCCGCCGCGGCGCATTGGCGCGCGATGATCGCCGACAACCGCCGGTTCTGGGCGCTGGTGGCGCAGGAGACCGACAATCAGGCCGAATGGATCCCGAACGACCGGCAGGATTCGATGCTCGGCTTCGCCTTTCCGCCGGGACTCGGCACGCGCTGGCAGGCCGTGCTCGACGATGGCGCGGCGCTGCTCGAGGGCCGCCGCAGCATCCCGTTCTGGCGCGCGAAATCGGTGGGCATCGACCTGGCCGCCTGGCTCGACGCGCCGGCGCCGCTCGACCTGCCGGGCGTGGTCCAGGGATGGGCGCTCGCCCCCTATTTCACCGCCGCGCCGCCGATCGACGCCGCGAACTGGCGCCAGTTCGTCACCCTGGTGGGCAACCGCAACGGCGCCTTCATGGCGATCACGCTGAACTGACGAGCGGCAGCGGGTCGAAGCCGAAGGTCTGCGCCGCGCGCAGGATCATCTCGCGTTCGTGGCGCAAAAGCGCGCGGTCGAAGGCGGCCGGCGACAGGTCAATCGCGCGGCCGAAGACGCGGGCGGTGCGCTCGGCGATCTCCGGCTGCCAGCGGCCGAGCACGCCGAGATTTTCCAGCGCCTCGGCCTGTTCGGCGTCGATCGCCTTCGTCGCCGCATATTGCTCGTGCAGATGCGCGACATTCGTCGCCTCCTCCGCCATCGTCAGATATTGCAGCCGCCGCGAGGCCCCGTGCGAGGGCGGGTTGTCGCCGAGCGCATTGAGCGCGCGACGCATCATCTTGAGCGCGTAATGCAGCTCGGTCAGACCATCGAAATGCAGCAATTTCAGCGTGTTGAGCCCTTCGACCGGGATCTCGCGATCGGCGCCCTTCCAGTCGCGCATCGGCCGGTGCACGCCGACGAAAAGGCCGCGCCCCGCGCGCACCGCCGCCTTGCCGAGCCGGTGCCCGCAAAGCCCGCCGTGCAGAAGCATCATCGACGCGTCGCCGTAGATCCGCGCGCCGCGGCTTTCGAAATCGTCCCAGGGCAGGCGGAACACGCCCTGGAACAGGTCGGGCTCCGGCGCGCCAGTCAGATGCGCGCGTTCGGCCACCGGGATCTTCGCCCAGGAGGCGCCCTGCCGCACCGCGCCCAGCACCGCGCCGACGCTCTCCCCCGTCACCGGCTGCACGAATTCGTCGGCATCGCAATGCACGATCCAGTCGAGATTCGTCTCGGCGAGCACCCGGCTCGCATGGTATTTCTGCCGGCCGAGATGTTTCTGCGGGCGCTTGCCGACGCCGTGAAAGCGCCAACCGTCGGCGCCGGACTCGGTCACCACAACCCCCGGCAGACCGGCCAGCAGATCGCGCGCCTCCGGGTTCGGCCGGTCGAGGCAAAGATGCACCTGAGCCGCGCCACGATCGAGGTGATAGGCCGCAAACGCCGCGATCAGCGCCGCCGGTTCGTCGACCAGCGCCGCCACGCCCCAGCTTGCCTCCTGCCCTGTCGCCATCGCTCCGCCTCGCCCGTTTCTCATTCGCCCCATCCTGTCAGCCGCCCCGCGGCCGGGCAAGATCTGATCGCCCGCGCGCCCGCGCGCGACCGAAAATGCTGCGCCACGGCGGAAAATGCTGCAAATGCAGCATTCTTGCCCCCCCGGATCGAGTCGCAGCGCAGCGTTTCCGCTATCGCCCCGGGAATTGTGATCACAGCCTCGAAACCTGTGATCACAAAATGCGGTTTTCCGGCCGGAAACCGCCGAAACGCACATTTATCGGTTTGTAACACCGCCCGGATGTGCCACACCACCGACCAAATCGCACCAGCATGGGAACTCTGCCATGAACATCCACGAATATCAGGCCAAGCAGCTCCTCAAGAGCTATGGCTGCCCGGTCTCGGACGGCCGCGCGGTCCTCAAGGCCGAAGACGCCAAGACCGCCGCGGGCGAACTCGACGGCCCGCTCTGGGTCGTGAAAGCCCAGATCCACGCCGGTGGCCGTGGCAAAGGCAAGTTCAAGGAGCCGGAAGCCGGCGAAAAGGGCGGCGTCCGCCTCGCGAAGTCGGTCGAAGAGGCCGCCGAGCTCGCCAAGCAGATGCTCGGCCGCACGCTGGTGACGCACCAGACCGGCGCCGCCGGCAAGCAGGTGAACCGCATCTACATCGAAGACGGTTCGGACATCTCGCGCGAGCTTTATCTCGCGCTGCTGGTTGACCGCCAGACCTCGCGCGTCTCCTTCGTCGTCTCGACCGAAGGCGGCATGGACATCGAGGAAGTCGCGGCCTCGACCCCCGAGAAGATCATGTCCTTCTCCGTCGACCCGGCGACCGGGCTGAGCGACTTCCACGGCCGCCGCGTGGCCTTCGCCCTCGGGCTCGAAGGCGCGCAGGTCAAGCAGTGCGTCGCGCTGGTCAAGAACCTCTACCGTGCCTTCATCGAGAAGGACATGGAGATGCTCGAGATCAACCCGCTGATCGTGATGACCGACGGCAATCTCAAGCTGCTCGACGCCAAGCTCGGCTTCGACAACAACGCGCTTTACCGTCACTCGGACATCATGGCGCTGCGCGACGAGACCGAAGAGGATCCGAAGGAACTCGAGGCCTCGAAATACGACCTGAACTACATCGCGCTCGACGGTGAGATCGGCTGCATGGTGAACGGCGCGGGCCTCGCCATGGCGACGATGGACATCATCAAGCTCTACGGTGCGGAGCCGGCGAACTTCCTCGACGTGGGCGGCGGCGCGACCAAGGAAAAGGTCACCGAAGCCTTCAAGATCATCACCTCGGACCCGAACGTGAAGGGCATCCTGGTCAACATCTTCGGCGGCATCATGCGCTGCGACATCATCGCCGAGGGCGTCATCGCCGCGGTGAAGGAAGTCGGGCTGAAGGTTCCGCTGGTGGTGCGCCTCGAAGGCACCAACGTCGAGCTGGGCAAGGAGATCATCTCGAAATCCGGCCTGAACGTGATCGCGGCGGACAACCTCGCCGACGGCGCGCAGAAAATCGTGAAAGCTGTGAAGGGCTAAGAACATGGCAGTCCTCGTCAACAAATCCACCAAGGTCATCTGCCAGGGCATCACCGGCTCGCAAGGCACCTTCCACACCGAACAGGCGATCGCCTACGGCACCCAGATGGTCGGCGGCGTGACGCCGGGCAAGGGCGGCTCCGAGCACCTCGGCCTGCCGGTGTTCAACTCGGTCCACGAGGCCGTGGCCAAGACCGGCGCCAATGCGACCGCGATCTACGTGCCGCCGCCCTTCGCCGCGGACTCGATCCTCGAGGCGATCGACGCCGAGATCGAGCTGATCGTCTGCATCACCGAGGGCATTCCGGTGCTCGACATGATGAAGGTGAAGCGCGCGCTGATCGATTCGAAGTCGCGTCTGATCGGGCCGAACTGCCCGGGCGTCATGACCCCCGACGAATGCAAGATCGGCATCATGCCGGGCTCGATCTTCAAGCGCGGTTCGGTCGGCGTCGTGTCGCGTTCGGGCACGCTGACCTATGAAGCGGTGAAGCAGACGACCGACATCGGCCTCGGCCAGTCCTCGGCCGTGGGCATCGGTGGCGACCCGATCAAGGGCACCGAGCATATCGACGTGCTCGACATGTTCCTCGACGATCCGGAAACCACCTCGATCATCATGATCGGCGAAATCGGTGGTTCGGCCGAGGAAGAGGCCGCCGAGTTCCTCAAGGAACAGAAGAAGAAGGGCCGCTGGAAGCCGACCGCCGGCTTCATCGCGGGCCGCACCGCTCCTCCCGGCCGCCGCATGGGCCACGCCGGCGCGATCGTCTCGGGCGGCAAGGGTGATGCCGGCTCGAAGATCGAAGCGATGAAATCGGCGGGCATCGTGGTCGCCGACAGCCCGGCCCATCTCGGCGAAGCCGTGATGAAGGCGATCAAGGGCGAATGAGACAGACGGGCGTCGCGGGAAACCGCGGCGCCCTCTCCACCCGCCAGCGCCAAGGGGGATGCCCCTTCGCCTTGACGAGTGCACTTACCGGGCCGGACGCGGCCTTTGACTGGGAGGTCAGTATGGAAGTGAAGAAGACCACCGCAATCCTCACCCTCGCGGCGCTCGCGCTCGCGGCCTGCAGCACCGCGGGCAAAGAGCCGATCCCGCCGTCGGCCTACGGCCCGATCACGACCTTCCCGATCATCGGCCAGACCAAGGTTCCCGCGGGCACCACGCCGACCGGCGCGACCGGCTACGCCACCGCCAATTCGGCACGCTCGAACGGCACCATCGTCGACGGCACCGCCGCCCAGTGCGGCGCCGAGAACGCCGGTGGCGGCTACGACATCGCCTGCGGCCAGGCCGCCGGCCTGCCGGGCACGGCCTCCCCCTATCGCTAAGCCGGAGCCGGAAATGCGATCTCTCCTCGCGCCTTCGCTCGGCGCCACGCTGCTTCTTTCGCTCGCGGGCTGCATGGAGGCCGGATCCCCGACCGGACCCGGCATCGAGGGCCCGCTCGCGCCCCCGGTGCCGCGGGACGAACGCTCGCACGGGATGTTCGAACAGATCACCGGCATCAATGGCGACGCCGTCTCCGCGGTCAGCGGCGATGCGCGCCGTTCCTATATCTACTTCGACTTCTTCGCCGCGCAGAAACCGGCGGTCACCGCCGCGCCCGCGAAGCTCTGCGCCTCCTATGGCAAGGGGCTGAAGTCGTCCTACGTCACAGAGCCTTCGGACCGGGAACCCGGGCTGAAGGTGCTCGTGGTGGACTGCACGACCTGAGCCCGCCGCCCCCGCCCCTCACTGGCCCCTCAGCCGCCTCAAGGAAACCGTCATGAACGACCAATCCCCCAACGATCAATTCCACGCTTCGTCCTTCCTGCAAGGCGCCAACGCGGATTACGTCGAACATCTCTACGCCCAATACGCTGCCGATCCCGCTTCGGTCGATCCGGCCTGGGCCGCCTTCTTCGCCTCGCTCGGCGATGCCGAGCTTGACGTCAAGCACGCCGCCGACGGCGCGAGCTGGTCGCGCTCCGACTGGCCGCCGACCCCGGCCGACGATCTGACCGCCGCGCTCACCGGCGAATGGCCGATGCTGCCCTCGAAAGAGGCGAAAGCCGCCGGCGACAAGATCAAATCCGCCGCCAAGGCCGCCGGCGTCGAGGTTTCGGAAGAAGCCGTGAAACGCGCGGTGCTCGATTCGGTGCGCGCGATCATGATCATCCGCGCCTACCGTATCCGCGGCCACCTGATCGCCGAACTCGACCCGCTGCACATGCGCGACGAGACGAGCCACCCCGAGCTCGATCCGAAGAGCTACGGCTTCAGCGATGCCGACATGGATCGCCCGATCTTCATCGACAACGTGCTCGGCATGCAGGTCGCCTCGATGCGGCAGATCATCGACGTGCTCAAGCGCACCTATTGCGGCACTTTCGCGCTGCAATACATGCATATCTCGAACCCCGAGGAAGCCGCCTGGCTGAAGGAGCGGATCGAGGGCTACGGCAAGGAGATCCAGTTCACCCGCGAGGGCCGGCGCGCGATCCTGAACAAGCTTGTCGAAGCCGAGGGCTTCGAGAAGTTCCTGCATGTCAAATACATGGGCACCAAGCGCTTCGGCCTCGACGGTGGCGAAGCGCTGATCCCGGCGATGGAACAGATCATCAAGCGCGGCGGCAATCTCGGCCTGAAGGAGATCGTCTTCGGCATGCCGCACCGCGGCCGTCTGTCGGTGCTCGCCAATGTGATGATGAAGCCCTATCGCGCGATCTTCCACGAATTCCAGGGCGGCTCCTACAAGCCCGACGACGTGGACGGCTCGGGCGACGTGAAATATCACCTCGGCGCCTCTTCGGACCGGACCTTCGACGGCCATAACGTGCACCTCTCGCTCACCGCGAACCCCTCGCACCTCGAGGCGGTGAACCCGGTGGCGCTTGGCAAGGTGCGCGCGAAGCAGGACCAGCTCAACGACCATGACCGCACCCAGGTGATGGCGGTTCTGCTGCACGGCGACGCGGCCTTTGCCGGCCAGGGCGTGGTGGCGGAATGCTTCCAGCTTTCGGGCATCCGCGGCCACCGCACCGGCGGCACCATCCACATCGTGGTGAACAACCAGATCGGCTTCACCACCGCGCCCCACTTCTCGCGCTCCTCGCCCTACCCGACCGACATCGCGCTGATGGTCGAGGCGCCGATCTTCCACGTCAACGGCGACGACCCGGAGGCCGTGGTCCACGCCGCCAAGGTCGCCACCGAGTTCCGCCAGCAGTTCCACAAGGACGTGGTGATCGACATCTTCTGCTACCGCCGCTTCGGTCACAACGAAGGCGACGAGCCGATGTTCACCAACCCGGCGATGTACAAGAACATCAAGGGCCACAAGACCACGCTGCAGCTTTACACCGAGCGTCTCGTGGCCGACGGGCTGATCCCGGAAGGCGAGATCGAGGACATGAAGGCCGCCTTCCAGTCCACGCTGAACAGCGAGTTCGAGATCGGCAAGGCGTTCAAGCCGAACAAGGCCGACTGGCTCGACGGCCGCTGGAAGCATCTCGACCGCCAAACCCAGGATTACGACGCCGGCGTCACGCCGATCTCGCCCGAGCTGATGGCCGAGGTGGGCAAGGCGCTGACCTCGCATCCGGACAATTTCGACATCCACAAGACCGTCGCGCGCCAGCTCGAGGCGAAGAAGGCGATGTTCGAGAACGGCAAGGGCTTCGACTGGGCGACCGCCGAGGCGATGGCCTTCGGCTCGCTGCTCACCGAAGGTTTCGCGGTGCGCCTCTCGGGTCAGGACTGCACCCGCGGCACCTTCTCGCAGCGCCATTCGGCCTTCATCGACCAGTCGACGGAAGAGCGCTACTACCCGCTCAACCACATCAAGCCCGGCCAGTCGCGTTACGAGGTCATCGACTCGATGCTCTCGGAATATGCGGTGCTCGGCTTCGAATACGGCTATTCGCTGGCGGAACCCAACGCGCTGACGCTTTGGGAAGCGCAGTTCGGTGACTTCGCCAACGGCGCGCAGATCATGTTCGACCAGTTCATCAACTCGGGCGAACGCAAGTGGCTGCGCATGTCGGGCCTCGTCTGCCTGCTGCCGCACGGCTTCGAGGGCCAGGGCCCCGAGCACAGCTCGGCGCGTCTCGAGCGCTTCCTGCAGCTCTCGGCGGAAGACAACTGGATCGTGGCGAACTGCTCGACCCCGGCGAACTACTTCCACATCCTGCGCCGGCAGATCCACCGCAACTTCCGCAAGCCGCTGATCCTGGTGACGCCGAAGTCGCTCCTGCGCCACCCGCTCTGCGTCTCGACCGCGGAAGAGTTCACCACCGGCTCCTTCTTCCGCCGCGTGATGTGGGACGATGCCGACGTCGCGCAGAAGACCGGCAATTCGACCTTCACGGTGAAGCCGGACAGCGAGATCAAGCGCGTCGTGATCTGCTCGGGCAAGGTCTATTACGACCTGCTCCAGGAACGCGACAAGCGCGGCCTCGAGGATGTCTACATCCTGCGTCTCGAACAGTTCTACCCGTTCCCGGCGCATTCGATGGTCACGGAACTGAGCCGCTTCAAGGACGCCGAGGTGATCTGGTGTCAGGAAGAGCCGAAGAACCAGGGCGCCTGGACCTTCGTCGAGCCGAACATCGAATGGGTGCTCTCGAAGATCGACGCGAAGCACGGCCGTCCGCGCTACGCCGGCCGCGCCGCCTCGGCCTCGCCGGCGACCGGTCTCGCCTCGCGCCACAAGGCCGAGCAGGAAGCGCTCGTCCACGACGCGCTGGAGGGCTGAGCCATGGCGATCGAAGTCCGCGTTCCCACGCTTGGCGAAAGCGTTTCCGAGGCCACCGTCGCCACCTGGTTCAAGAAGCCGGGTGACGCGGTCGCAGCCGACGAGATGCTCTGCGAGCTCGAGACCGACAAGGTCACCGTCGAGGTGCCGGCGCCCGCCGCCGGCACGCTCGGCGAGATCGTCGCGCCCGAAGGCACGACGGTGGGCGTCAATGCGCTCCTCGCGATGATCAATGAAGCCGGTGCCGCCGCCGCGGCGCCGCAATCGAAATCCGAAGGCCCGGCAGCCCCTCAATCGGCCGCGCCGCAATCCAAAGAGGTCAAGATGACGGATGTAATGGTGCCCGCCCTGGGCGAGAGCGTCTCCGAAGCCACGGTTTCGACCTGGTTCAAGAAGGTCGGTGACACCGTCGCCGTCGACGAGATGCTCTGCGAGCTCGAAACCGACAAGGTCTCGGTCGAGGTGCCCTCGCCCGTCGCCGGCGTGCTGACCGAGATCGTCGCCCCCGAGGGGACCACCGTCGCCGCCGCCGCGAAGCTCGCCGTCGTCGCCGAAGGCGCCGCCGGTGCCGTCGCCGCCCCGGCCGCCGCGCCCGCCGCCGCGCCCGCCGCGGCCCCTGCCCCGGCCGGCAAGGATGTCGAGGACGCCCCCTCGGCGAAGAAGGCGATGGCCGAGGCCGGCCTCTCGCCGTCGCAGGTCACCGGCACCGGCCGCGATGGCCGGATCATGAAGGAAGACGTCGCCGCCGCGAAGGCCGCGCCGGCTGCCGCCCCCGCCGTCTCGATCGCGCCCGCCCCGGCCTCGGTGCCGCGCGCGCCGGTTCCGGCCGATGACGCCGCCCGCGAGGAGCGCGTGAAGATGACGCGCCTGCGCGCCACCATCGCGCGCCGCCTGAAGGACGCGCAGAACACCGCCGCGATGCTCACGACCTATAACGAGGTCGACATGTCGGGCATCATGGCGCTGCGCAACGAGTACAAGGACCAGTTCGAGAAGAAGCACGGCGTGCGGATGGGCTTCATGTCCTTCTTCACCAAGGCCTGCTGCCACGCGCTGAAGGAAGTGCCCGAGGTCAACGCCGAGATCGACGGCGGCGATGTCGTCTACAAGCACTACGTCCACATGGGCGTCGCCGCGGGCACGCCCACCGGCCTCGTCGTTCCGGTGATCCGCGACGCCGACCAGATGTCCTTCGCCGACATCGAGAAGGCGATCGCCGAAAAGGGCAAGCGCGCCCGTGACGGCAAGCTGACGATGGCGGAAATGCAGGGCGGCACCTTCACCATCTCGAACGGCGGCGTCTATGGCTCGCTGATGTCCTCGCCGATCCTGAACCCGCCGCAGTCGGGCATCCTCGGCATGCACAAGATCCAGGATCGCCCGGTCGTGGTGAACGGCCAGATCGTGATCCGCCCGATGATGTATCTGGCGCTGAGCTACGATCACCGCATCGTCGACGGCAAGGGCGCGGTGACCTTCCTCGTGCGCGTCAAGGAAGCGCTGGAAGACCCGCGCCGCCTGCTGCTGGATCTGTGATCCGATGAGGGACCGGCTTCACACTCACCGCTCGGAGGGCAGCGCCCGACCCGAGCGGGGGCGTGAAGCCGATGCCCCGTGCAAGCGATCGGACCCCGGCCAGTGACACCGTCCAGCCCCCCTCTCTCCGGTTTCGCACGCATCGTCGCGGCCGCCTTGGTGATCTGGGCCGCCGTGAACCTCGTGCTGATGTGGCGGCTAGGGGGCTATGACCAAGGGGAACCGAACCTGCCGCGAATCTTGTCGGCCAAGGTTCCGCTCTGGCCCTTCGACCTGCTCGCTTGGGGGGCGCTGTTCCTGTGCGGGCTCTTCCTGTTGCGTCGCAGTCGACTGGCCGTGCCGACGGCGTTCCTGCACCTCGGCGCAAGCCTCGTCGGTGTCTGGGGACACGTCGATCAAGCGGCCTGGGGGCGGGTGGTCCCACCTAAGGTGCTGCCCGTCTTCGTCGGTTTTTGGGGCGGCGCCGTGATCCTTTCGGTGGTGCTCGTGCTTTGGACCCTTCGCCTTGCCCGGCGAAGCACACTTACCTGATCCGCGTGGCCATGCGGGCCACGCCAAGTCAAAATCGAGGCCAAGCGCCTCGCCCTGAACGAGGAGAATGAGATGGCAGACTTCGACGTTATCGTGATCGGCGGCGGCCCGGGTGGCTATGTCTGCGCGATCCGCTGCGCCCAGCTCGGGCTGAAAACCGCCTGTGTCGAGGGCCGCGGCGCCCTGGGCGGCACCTGCCTCAACGTGGGCTGCATCCCCTCGAAGGCGCTCCTGCATGCGACGCACGAGCTGCACGAGGTGCATGAGAATTTCGAGAAGATGGGCCTCACCGGTGCCAAGGTGAAGGTCGACTGGGCGAAGATGCAGTCCTACAAGCAGGACGTCATCGACGGCAACACCAAGGGCATCGAGTTCCTCTTCAAGAAGAACAAGGTGACCTATCTGCAGGGCTGGGGCTCGATCCCCGCCGCGGGTCAGGTGAAGGTCGGCGAGGAGGTGCATTCCGCCAAGGCGATCGTGATCGCCACCGGCTCGGAACCCGCCTCGCTCCCGGGGATCGAGATCGACGAGGAGACCGTGGTCACCTCGACCGGCGCGCTTTCGCTGCCGAAGATCCCGAAGTCGATGGTGGTGATCGGCGCGGGCGTCATCGGGCTCGAGATGGGTTCGGTCTATGCCCGCCTTGGCGCCGAAGTGACCGTGGTCGAATATCTCGACGCGATCACCCCCGGCATGGATGGCGAGATCGCCAAGAACTTCCAGAAGATCCTGTCCAAACAAGGCCTGAAATTCGTGCTCGGCGCCGCGGTGCAGGGCGTCGAGAAGGGCAAGGGCAAGAACACCGTCAAATACAAGCTGCGCAAGGACGAGAGCGAAGCCGCGCTCGAGGCCGAGGTGGTGCTCGTCGCGACCGGCCGCAAGCCCTACACCGCGGGGCTCGGCCTCGAGGCGGTGGGCGTCGAGATGCTGCCGCGCGGCCAGGTGAAGACCGACGCGCATTGGGCGACCTCGGTCCCCGGCATCTATGCGATCGGCGATGCGATCACCGGCCCGATGCTCGCCCACAAGGCCGAGGACGAGGGCATGGCGGTGGCCGAGGTGATCGCCGGCAAGCATGGCCACGTGAATTACGACGTGATCCCCGGCGTGATCTACACCACCCCCGAGGTCGCCTCGGTCGGCAAGACCGAAGAGGCGCTGAAGCAGGAAGGCCGCGCCTACAAGGTCGGCAAGTTCTCCTTCATGGGCAATGGCCGCGCGAAGGCGGTGTTCCAGTCGGAAGGCTTCGTGAAGCTGATCGTCGATGCGGGCACCGACCGCATCCTCGGCTGCCACATCATCGGGCCCTCGGCGGGCGAGCTGATCCACGAGATCTGCGTCGCGATGGAATTCGGCGCCTCGGCGCAGGATGTCGCGCTGACCTGCCACGCCCACCCGACCTTCTCGGAAGCGGTGCGCGAGGCGGCGCTTGCCTGTGGCGACGGCGCGATCCACGCCTGAGCCCGCGCCAGCTTGCAGGAATGAAAAAGGCGGCCTTCGGGCCGCCTTTTGCCTCCGGCGGGGATATTTCGGCTCTGTAGAAGACATGTTTCTATAGAGAGGAAATATCCCGGGGTGAGGCCGCAGGCCGAGGGGCAGCGCCCCTGCCCCGCTCAGCTTACCTGCGAGGTGGCCGCCATCTTCTCGGCGAATTCGCGCCGCAGCGCCTTGCGCATCTCGGCCGCGTGCCAGCGCTGCGCCTCGACCTCACTCGCGGGCACGAGCTTGGGCACCTCCGCCGGGCGCCCCGCCTCATCGACCGCGATCATCGTGAAATAACAGCTGTTGGTGTGGCGCCGCGAGCCCTTGGTGATGTTCTCCGCCTCGACCCGGATGCCGATTTCCATCGAGGTCCGGCCCGTGTGGTTCACCGCGGCGCGGAACAGCACCAGCTCGCCGACATGGATCGGTTCCTTGAAGATCACCTGATCGACGCTCAGCGTCACCGCATAACGCCCCGAGTAGCGCGAGGCGAGCGAGAAGGCGACGCGGTCGAGCCAGTTCAAGAGCGCGCCGCCATGCACCTTGCCCGAGAAATTCGCCATGTCGGGCGTCATCAGCACCGTCATCTGCAAGGTGCGGCGCTCGGCCTCGGTCAGCTGGCTGGGGATCGTCTCGCTCGTCATCGGCGCCTCCGTTGCTGCCCTGCAGCATGACGGCACCGCGGCGCGCGTCAAGCGCCTACTGCGCGAGGTGGCGCAGCCCCTGCGTCACGTCGGTGCGCACGGCCAGGCGCAGCCCCGGCTCGTCGCCTGCGCGCAGGGCGGCCAGGATCAGCCGGTGATGGCGCGGCGGCTCGTTGCGCTGCACGCGGCCGTAAAGCGCGCGCATCGTGGGGCCGAGCTGGAGCCAGACCGTCTCGATCACGGCGAGCATCGCCGGCGCCTGGGCGCGCAGGTAGAGCGTGCGGTGAAACTCGAGATTGGTGCGGATGTAGGCCACCGCATCGTGCTTCGCGACCGCCTCCGCATTCGAGACGTTGATCGCGCTCAGCCGGTCGATCAGCGCAAGGTGCGCGCGCGGCAGCGCGCGGGAGGCAAGCTCCGGCTCGATCAGCGCACGCAGCGCGGCAAGCTCCTCGATCCGCTCGTTGGAAAGTTCGGGCGTCGTCACCCGCCCCGAGGCCGAGAGCATCAGCGCCCCCTCGGCGATCAGCCGGCGCAGCGCCTCGCGCACCGGGGTCATCGAGAGACCGTATTGTTTCGCCAGCCCGCGCAGCGTCAGCGCCTCGCCCGGCGCGATCTCGCCATGCATGATCTGCAGGCGCAGCTGGCGATAAAGCCGGTCATGCGCCGCGGTCTCGATCGGGCGGGTGGTGATCGTGGTCATGGGGCGTTTGTGATCACAAATCGCCCCTCCGTCAACTGGCGCTTTCGTCAGTCGCGAAAGCGAATCGCCTGCAGCGCGCCGCCCTCGCGCTTGAGCCAGCGGCGATGGGGTTCGTAGCCGGGCATCAGCCGCGCGACCTCGGCCCAGAAGGCGGGCGAATGGTTCATCTGCGCGAGATGGGCGACCTCATGGGCGGCGACGTAATCGAGCACCGCGGGCGGCGCCATGATCAGCCGCCAGGAATAGCTGAGCGAACCGTCGGGCGCGCAGGAGCCCCAGCGCGAGCGGGTGTCGCGCAGGGTGATGCGGCGGAAGGGCCGGCCCAGCGCGGCGGCGTGGCGCTCGGTCGCGGCCTGCAGGCGGGCGCGCGCGCAATGCTTGAGGAAGGTCTCGAGCCGCAGCGCGAGCCGCTCCTCCCCCGCCGGCACGATCAGCCGCGCCCCCTCGAGCCGCGGGGCGCGCACCGCCCCCGCCTCGATCCGGCATTCGACGCCCTCGAAGGGCAGCGTCGCGCCAAAGGCCGGGCGGCGCGCCTGCGGCATCTGTGCGAGCGCGCGGGCAAGCCAGTCCGCCTGCCCCTCGGCGAAGGCGATCGCCTCGGCCAGCGGCGCGCGCGGCGGCAGCGTGAGGGTGACGGCGCCGTCGACCCGGCTCACCCGCAGGGCGAAGCGGCGCGCCCGGGCCGAGCGCTTCAGCGCGACGCGGACGCCGGGCAGCGATCTGAGCTCGTGATCCTGGATCGTCATCGGCCCCTTCTCGGCACTCGGGCTTCGGCACTTCGGCGCGCGCGGCGGCGGTGACGGGGCGTTCGGCGCGAAAAGCCTTTGACACCCCGCGGGTCTTGTGGCAGTTGGCTGCGACTCTGTGCGAAAGAGCTTGCCAGGAGAATTCCATGCCGAAAGAGGAATGGGGCGTCAAGCGCCTCTGCCCGCATTGCGCGAGCCGCTTTTACGATCTGATGAAAGACCCGATGACCTGCCCGGTCTGCGGCAACAGCTTCACGGTCGAGAACCTGACGGCGGCGGGCCGCGGTCGCGTTCTGGTCGCCGACAAGGCGGCTCCGCGGGAACACGATCTCGATGTCGAGGATCTGTCCGACGAGGATCTCGACGAGGATTCGGGCGATGTCGATCTCGACGACGATCTGCTCGAGGATGACGAGGACGACAACGTCTCGCTCGACGACATCGCCGACGTTCCCGGCGGCGAAGAAGAGAACTGATCGTCTTTTCAAGGCGATACGGGCGCGGGGCCAGGCCTCGCGCCCTTTGCTTTGCGCGCATGTCCGGTGCGCGGGGCGGGGGCGAAACGGGTTTTCGAAAAAAACGCGAGGGGAGCGGAAATTCCTCTTGCGCCCTGTCTGGGGGGGCCTTATACGACCCCCCACGCAGGGCGGCGACGCGCTGCAGACCTCCGGTGGGGCCATAGCTCAGTTGGGAGAGCGCTTGAATGGCATTCAAGAGGTCAGGGGTTCGACCCCCCTTGGCTCCACCAAATAAATCAAAGGCTTACAAAGCAAAAAGCCCCGCCATTCGGCGGGGTTTTGCTTTGGGGGAACACCGGGGGAACAGGTCAGCCGCCCTTGCGCCGGGTTGGTAATTTCATCCCGCCCGCTGCCCAGCGCGCCGCCGTGGTGCAGGGCTTGCCGCAGAATCGTTGCCCCGGCCTGCCCGTGAACATCATGCCGCAATGCGCGCACGGCTTGGGCTCGATCGGCGAGACCCTGTGCCCGCATCGCACCGAGCAGAACCTTTGCGTGTCGTGGTGAGCAAAGAACGGCTTGCCGCAATGGGCGCACGTCTTCTCGCGCTTGCCACGCGCATAAGCCTTACTCGCCCTTCTTTGGCAAAGTCTGCTGCAATAGATCGTATCGGCCCGAAGATGATCAGGAACCGGCCCGCCACACATCGGACAGATGCGCCCCTTGCGCGCCTCGGCACGCGCCTGCGCAACAAGGGCATTGTTCGCAGCGTTCTTGCACTTCCCGCTGCAATACATCCGCCGCGCAGTCGCGCCCTCGGGCAACGGCCCGCCGCACCACTCGCATTCCGCACTTAGAGGGTGTTCCTCACCGCCATGTCGAGCGCCGTTTCTTCGTTCGCCTCCTTGATCCGCCGAACCCGCATGTGCATGGCACTCGCGCAGAGGTCGGAGCAAAACTTGTGGCGCGTCTCGGGCAATTCCTTGCCGCAGTTCGCGCAGCGGGTCCGCTCGATCAGTGTTCCGGCCTCGATCGTCCATTCCGGTTGTCCCTCGTTCCATGTCGGGCGGATCGCCCCTGCGATGCGGTGAGCGTCCTCGAGCACTTCCCGCGCCATCAGATCGGCGGCGCTCCACCCCCAGCCCTGCAAGCACAGATCGGAGCGGATGCCCGCCCGAAGCGGCCCTTCGAGGCCCCACAGGCTGCCCGTCGCGCCCGCCTGAAAGGCAAGCCGGATCACACGGGCCAGTTCCACGACCAAGGCGTTATACCGCGCCTCGCCCATGCGGCCCCGGCGGGCATCGCGCGCCCGCCGTTCTCTCCGATTGATAAGATGCGGGGGAAGCTGAAGCATGGCTCAGTCCGCCCAGTCGATGAAGCTGAGAGCATCGTTCAACGTCGCGCCCTCGATCCCGGCCTCTTTCGCCTGCGCCAGCGCGCCCACCATTGTCGCCAGCGCCCGAGCCTTGCCGCCGGCGTCGAAAGCCTGCATCGGGCGCACCACGTCAATCTTGACCGCCCCGCCCAGCTTCTCGGTCGCTTCCTCGGCCAGCAGCATCGCCATGGGCTGCATGATGACCTGCGCCAGATGCCGTTGCGCCTCGCGCACAAGCGGCCCCTGCGCGGCCTGCGAGAACATCGCGGGCAGCACGCCATAGCTTGCGAAGATCGCGCCGCGCGCCGCGTCCAGCAGCTCGGCAGGCATGGCGCGTTGCAGATCGGGGGTCAGTTGGTCCGGGCTGCGGCCAAGGTTCGGGTTCATGCCTGCCGCCGTCGCCTGCGCCACGCCTTCGACCACCAGCGCCGCACCGCGCCGCCCTTTGAAGGCATTGCGCATCGCCGCCATATCACCGGCAGAGCCTTCCGGCATGTGCGCGATCTGCGAGCCCATCGGGGCATTCTGCCAGGTATCGCGCAACGCGGTCTCGATCTCATGCAAGAGCGAGGCCGAGAGGCTGGCGCGGCGCAGCGGCGCTTGTCCCGTCCAAGGCGCCACCGGGTCAACGCCCAGCCGCAGGTGCAGCACCTCGCCCGCCAAGACGGTTTGCGAGGTCGAGCCGCCCGCCTCCGAGACCGTGACGCGATAGGCGCGGGGGATGCCGTCGCGGGTGCTCAGATCCCAATCGGCGCAGGGAATGAGCCGATCGCGGATCAACAGCACCGCCTCGCCCCGCATCGCCGCCGATCGGGCAATGAGCGCCATCGTGCGCCGGTCCAGCAGGTCGGTGCCGGTCACATCGGCCAGCGCGAAGGCCGATTCCCAGAGCGTGACACAGGTTTGAACCGTCGCGGTCAGTTCCGCGATCCCCGACACGCCCGAGATATAGCTTTCCCGCGCGGCAAGGATCGCCGCCGTATAGCCTGCCGCCAGCGTGTCGCGCTGTTCCAGTTTCCGTTTGAACGGCCACATGTCAGAGCCTCCACCGATTGAGGGGGTGAACCGCGCCCGCGAAGGGCTGCCGGTCTTGATGCGTTTCCCAGCCCCGCGCCTCGATCTGCGCGGCGGGATAGGCCGGAACCGTGACGGCCGAGACCTCGAACAGCTGCGCCGCCGTAACTGTGCGCAGAAGATCCGCGCCGCGCCGTTCCACTCGATCGCCGCCGTTCGGCACCCGGAAACCGGGCGACAGGCCGCGAATGAGGCCCGCCCGATGCGCCGCAAGGAAGTCTTTCGCCCAGGTGGTCGAGCCGTCCACCGTTGCGCGGATCTCAAGCGCGGTGTCGGTGCTGCGAAGCCGCAGGGTGCCCGCCGCCGTGCTGGCGAGGGGCTTTGCATAGTCGTGTTGGCTGAGCAGGTGGATTTCCTCGCCCGCCTCGATCCGCGCCCGGAAGGCATTGGGGGCGAAAACCTCGCGCCGCCCCGGTGCCAGCTCGGTTTCGGCGCCATAGGGGAACCGGGCCGAAAGGTGGGTTGCCCCACCTTCCGCGCGGATTTCCAGCGTTCCGAGATTTCCGCCCCAGAGCATCACGCCACCTGCACGCCGGTCAGGAGTTCAAGCTGCGCACCGCGCGCGACGGTCACGTCGCAGGTGGTCAGCGCGGTCAGGCGCAGCCCGCCCGAGGCGGCATCGCTGAACGGATCGCGGATCAGGTCCACGGCGCCCCACATGCCAACGAAGACCGGCGCCACGCCGCCCGCCGAGGTGGTCAGGAGCGAGGTGCAGGCATCAGCAACCGGAGCCGCAAGCGCGGTCGAAGACATGGCGATATTGCCCGCCGGGATGTTCTTCAGCAGGCGGTCCCATTCCGTCACGGCGGTGCCCGCGAAGGCCTCGGCGTCATCCATGAAATTCCAGACCTCGGGGCGGATCATCAGATTGACGCCCCCCGGCCCGCCCGCCGCATTCGCCGCCATGAAGCGCACCACGGCCTCGCGATAAGCGCCCCATGATGCCGCTGCGTCGATCGCGGTCGAGGTGATGCCATAGGTCGCGGCGCCGGTGATCACACCCAGAGGTTGCCCGTCCGCGCCGGTGCCGAGGAAGATCGCGCGATCGAGTTCCGCCGCCATCGCCCCGTTCATGTCGCGCCGGATCGCCGCTTCCAGCGCCTCGCCCGACTGCAACAGCGCCTTGCGGGTGATCCGCATTTGAACGCCCATCGTTTGCTCGGGCTTCAGCGACTTGTCGGTCGTTTCGTAAGCGGTCGGATCGGGGATGCTGCCGGTTTCGCTCGCCGCCCATCCCGCCGTCACGGCAGAGGTCGCCACCGGCCATTCCACCGCGCCGGAACCGATCTGGATCATCTGCGCGCCCATGCGCGCCGCGACAGAGGCCGGGAACAGGCGGTCGATGATCGGGCGCGTTTGCATCGGGTCCGGGGTGCCGGTCGAGACCGTTTCGCCGGCCCGCGCTTCGAGCGCCATCAGCGGCACCGGAATGCCGCGATAGCCGCCCGCGTTGCGCAGCTCGGTCACGACTTCGGCGGTCTGGCCGTCCAGCGCGCGACCTTCATTCAGCGCGCCGATCACCTGGCGCATCTGGAAACCGGCGATCAGGTCAGACCATTCACGGCCCGCCCGGGTTTCCAGATCGGCCCCCGCTTCGCGCCGCTCGGTGTCTTCGGCAATGAGCGCCGCGCGATAGCGGGTTTCGTTGGTCTGATATTCGCGGTCGAGGTCGCCCATCTGGCGGGTTTCGTCCTCGGTCGGGGTCGCCTTGCCGCACAGGCCTGCAAGGGTCTGGCGGATTTCACTTTGCCGTTTGGCAATCGTCGTAGAGGCCAGCATGTTCAATTCTCCATTGCCGGGTTGGGTTTCGTCGCCAGTTCGGCAACGGCTGCATCCCACGCCTTTCGCGCGGGGGATTTCGGTTTGTGCCCGACCTCGAGCCGGGTCTTTTTCGTGTGGCAGCGCGGGCAAAGCGCCTGCAAATTCCGGGGTTCGAAGGCCAAATCCGGGCGCAGTCGCACCGGCTGGATATGGTCCACCTCAAGCCGCCGCCGCTCGCCGCAGCACCGGCAGGCCCAGCCGTCGCGCTCAAGGATCGCCTGCCGCAGCACCGCCCAGCGCTTGGTGCGCGTGACGTGCTTCGAGTAGCGAATGTGTTCGTCGCGCTTGCTCACAACCACGCCACCTTCGGCTTGCGCTCTGGCGTGGCCTTCATGCGCGCCCCCTGCGCCACGGCCAGCACGGTTGCCGCCGCAGCGTCGATGCGTCCCAGAGAGCGCCCTTTCGCCAGCTTGTGGTTGTTTGCCGGATCAACCAGCGTGATCGCGTCGGAAAAGGCGGAGCGCAGAAGCATCGAAGGGGCGACGGAGATTTCGCCGTCAAAGAGCGCGCGGCGAAACCGTTCGATGTCTTCGGAACCGTCCTTCCAGCCAAAGCCGCGCCAGATCACCGGCACCCGCGACAGGCCCGCCTTGTCCATCGCCTCGATAAACTCGGCATTGCGGAAACGGTCGCCGCAGATGCAGGCCGGTTGCCCCCCGTCGAGGCGCCGCACGACTTCGGCCAGCCACGGGCCGGGCGGCACCGTCGCCTCGCCCATCACCGTCAATTCGCCCCGGTCGTGCATCTGCGAATACCGATCACCCACGCCATCGGCGGCCCCTCGATCGGCAAGGCCGGGGGCGCCGGGGAAGGTGCCGACAGCCTCAAGCCGCCCGGTGTCGGGCCAGTAGAACGCCGCCGCCGACATGGAACGAGAGCCGCCCAGATCGACGCCCAGCGCGCAAGGCCCGGCCCGCTCGGGCAGATCATCGGGCGCGCATTCCGCGCTCAACCATTCGTCGACGCTGCAAAGCACCGATCGGCTTTCGCTCGAAACCCGTTCGTTCCGGTTGAGGTTGCGAAAGCTGGACAGCGCAGAGCCGCCGCGCGCGATCGCCCGCCGGGCTTGTGCCACCAGCCATTCGGGGCTTGCGCCGATGCCTTCACCCGCGCCGGGGTTGGCAATCAGAAGGCTTTCCAGATCATCGGCGGGCAGCCCGAACGGGGGCCGGTGTTCCTGAACGAAGGTTCCGGGGGGCGGTTCGTCCAGCCACCGAGAAAAGGTGTTCGCGTCATCGGGCGCCGAGGTCGAGATGATCAACGCCCGGCCATCGCGTTTGCCGAGGCCCGACAAAATCGCGTCTTCTAGCCGGTCGCCTTTTTCGCGTTCCCATGCCGCCCTCTCGTCCAAAATCGCCAGCGTCGGAGCGCCGCCAAGGATCGAGCGGCCATCGGCTGCGATGCACCTTGCCAGCCCTTCGCCATTGGCGGAATATTCGATCTCCAGCCGTGAGCCGCGCCGGATGGTGAACAGCCCTTGATCTTCCTCCGACAGCCCATTGATGAAGCCGACCATGAAGCCGAAGGCGGTTTTGGCTTGGTCGCGGTTTCTCGCGGCCATGAGGATTTCGCGCCGGGGTTGGGCATCCCAAACGCCCATCAAAGAGCCAAGCGCAATGCCCGCCGAAAGCGCGGTCTTGGCATTGCCGCGCCCGATCGAGAGGCAGCCCACCATGATGCCCGGAGCCATCGCGCCGCGCACGAAAGCCTTTTGATATTCGGCCAACCGCAGAGGCTCGCCAGCCTTCGGCCCCTCGGGAATTTTCAGGGTTTCAAGGAAGCCGATCACCGTTTCCGCGACCATCAGCAGAATCCTATCACTTGACGTCGAGAATTGGTGCGTCTACCCTTGCTGCGCGGCTTCGGCCGTAGGTTCGGGGGGCTCATGCGCCCGAGCGTGGTCACGGCAAGGCATGGCACGGCATATTCAATTGAGCGGCGCTTAGCCGCTGGATCTTTGTGCCATGTGGAGAACGCGCCATGACAAACACTAACCCAACTTGGAAGAAGACCTTGAGTGCCGACGATGCCGAAGCGCTTATTTTGGCCCTCACGTCGCGATTGCGCGACCTGCCGAAGAACCGTCGAGGCCCCAGCTACGAAGCAATCCATTGCATCGCACTCGGGCTTTCCCAACACCAAGGGGCGGGAGCCATCACCGTCTTCCTTACGGACACCGAGAAGAGAGCGTGCATCGCCGCCGAACGCACGCTTTTGGCTGTATGAGTTAAACGCCCGGCTCTTGATTGGGCCGGGCGTCCAATCCTCCCCGCCCGATTTTTCCGGGAGAGCGAGAGGAACAGTCCGACCGCCGGTCCCGGCCCCCTCCGAAGTCTCGGCATTGGGACCAGTCTTGCGGGGCCTGCCCCTCGGGCGCTTGGTCGGCGCGGCCTCGGTCATTCCGCCACCTCGCCCAGCGAGACGCCGCGATAGCGCGCGCAGATGCGTGACGCGGCCAGCGACAGCCCAAGCGGGCGATCTCGTTCGGTCACGCCGCCCCGGTTGTCGTAAAGCAGGCTGAATTGATCGCAGGCCGCGAATTGCAGATCGGCGGGAAGCTCGGCCAGCGTGGCGGGCAGGCCAAAGGCCGCAGCGTGCGCAACATCAGCCAATGCGGTTGCCAGCATCAGCGCAATCGTCGCGTCCTCGTCGTCATGGTCAACGCGGGCGTGGCTCTTGGCTTGGGAGAGCAGTTCGGTTGCGACGGTCACAGGCGCACCTCCAATTGGGTGCCCCTATCATACCTTCAGGCCAAGACTTTGATAACTATCACACTTCCTAACGTTTCATCGCATGGAAGGGCTATTCCTGAATGCGCAGCCGGTGCCGGGTCGATCAGCGAAACATCACGCCTAAGCCATTGATATTGTTGAACGTGCGTCGTGTTTTGCTTCAATCAATGAGGGCGATTGCGGGTGATGCCACCGCAAGTCATTGATATTGCAGTGAAAACCGCCATGCAAATGCATTGCAAAGCACATGCAAACGCTTGAGACGAACCCGATCGTCTTATCTCACCCCTGCCGCTCCAGCCATGCTAGCCAGAGCCACAGCGAACGCTGGCAATGGTGGTAACGGTGCTGGCGCTTGAGCCTTTCCGGCTCTTTCGGCGCAGCCTTAAATCGCCGGTGTATATGGTAATTAAGGGTGTCACTGATTTGGTGACGTCACCCCACCTGAAAAGGCCGGTTTCGTCACTGTTTTGGTGACGTCCTGTCACCGTTTTGGTGACGTCAAGGGCTCAGACGTCACCGTTTTGGT